>CAZAWD010000010.1:0-12891 GCA_964488725.1 uncultured Methanomicrobiales archaeon
CGCGCGGAACCGACATTAAAGGTCCGGTTGCCCGTGAAGTTGCCGAGCGTTTCCCGAAAGTAGGGTCCATGGCGACCATTATCATCTAAGGTGAAAAAACATGGCACGTATTTCAAGCATTCAGCCGAGAAAACAGCGGAAGTTCCGTTACAATGCCCCGATTCATATTCGCGGCGCATTTTTA
Source organism: uncultured Methanomicrobiales archaeon (assembly GCA_964488725.1). Taxonomy (GTDB): domain Archaea; phylum Halobacteriota; class Methanomicrobia; order Methanomicrobiales; family Methanocorpusculaceae; genus Methanocorpusculum. Next base: position 185 of record CAZAWD010000010.1, read on the forward strand.
CACGCACCTCTCGCAACTGATCTCCGCGAAAAGTATGGAAAGCGCAGTTTCCGTGTTGTCACCGGCGACACTGTAAAAGTTCTCCGCGGCGAGTTCGCAGGAACTGAAGGTGTTGTTGACAGCGTTGACGTCAAGAATCTTAAAGTCATTGTCCATGGCGTTACCGTCAAGAAGGCAAATGGCGAAGACACTCCAAGACCGGTCGACCCGTCAAAGGTAATGATCACTAAGCTGAACACAAAAGACTCCAAGCGTATGGCACGCCTTGAGGTGAAAGCATGACCCGGACAAAACGTATTTCCGCACCAACCGAATGGCAGCTTGCCAAGAAAGAAAAGAAGTATGTCGTAAGCACTGCAAGCGGTCCGCATGACGGTTCAGCCCTTCCTATTGGTGTCTGGATGCGTGATCATATGCATCTCGCTGAAAATACCAAAGAAGCACGTAAGATTCTGCACGACCGTCAGGTTCTTGTAAACGGCCACATTGTGACCGATGAGCACCTTGGTATTGACGTCTTTGATGTTATCAGCTTCCCGAAAATCAACAAGCATTACCTTATTCTTGTTGATGCAAAAGGACGCCAGACAGAGTTCGAGATCTCAGAGGAAACCGCGAAAGTCAGACTCGTTAAGGTCGCCGGCAAGACTACCATTAAAGGTGGTAAGACCCAGATCAACCTTGACTGTGGTGCAAACTTTATCGGAGAAGACAACTGCAAAGGAAAAGATACGTTAATCGTTGGCGTTTCCGGCGATGACCGTTTTGTTATCCAGCAGCACTTCCCGTATGCAGTCGGCAACATGGCAATTATTATCGGCGGTCAGCACACCATGAAGACCGGTAAGATCACTAAGATTTACGTTCAGCCGTCTTCTCTTCCAAACCGTGTCATCCTTGAGGGTGCCGACGGTCAGGAGATTGAGACCATTGAAGATTATCTTTATATGATCGGCACGACCGAGTCAATCCTTGAAGCATGGGGGATTAACGCATGACTGATATGCAGACTCCCTTTGTTGCCAAAGTCATTGTCCACATGGGCGTTGGTGAAGCAGGTGAGCGTCTTGTCAATGCAGAAAATATTATGACTGCGCTGACCTACGGTTCCAAGCCAATCCGTTCCTATGCAAAGAACACTCTGCCGGCCTTTGGTGTCCGCCGCGGACAGCCTATCGGCTGCAAAGTTACTCTTCGTGGAAAGAAAGCAGTTGATTTCCTCTCTGTTGCCCTGAAGACCTACTCAATTGAGCACGTTCTTCACGCCCGTCAGTTCGACGCGACCGGAAACTTCGGATTCGGTATCGAAGAACACACAGACTTTCCGGGTCAGTCGTATGATCCGAAGATCGGTATCTACGGCATGGATGTCCTCGCCGTTATCGAGAAGAAAGGAACCCGAACCGCCCGCAGAAAAATCCAGCAGAAGAAGCTCAACAGCAAACTTCATGTTGCCCGTGATGAGTCAATGAAGTTTGTAACCGAATCATTCGGAATTGAGGTGGAGTAATTATGGCAGCAAAAGACAATGGCAAAGTCCAGCAGAAAAAGTTTGGCCGTGGTGCAAACCAGTGTCAGCTTTGCGGACGCAAGCAGGGCCTTGTGCGCAGATACAACATTTACTTCTGCCGTCAGTGCTTCCGCGAATGGGCACCCACCATGGGCTTTAAGAAGATGAACTAAGGAGGAAGGGAAAATGACACAACAGAATCCTATCGCAGACGCAATGAGCGCCATTAAGAATGCCGGCGACACTGGCAAACTGAAAGTGACCGTTGAGCCGGCAAGCCGCCTCTTTGGGGATATGCTTAAAGTAATGCAGGAGTATGGATACATTTCGACATTTGAAAAGATTGACGATGGAAGAGGAGGTCAGTATGACGTTGTTCTTTCCGGCGGCATCAACAAATGCGGTGTTATTACTCCGCGGTTCTCGGTGAAAGTCGAAGATCTTGAATCATGGGAAATCAGGTATCTTCCGGGGAAAGGTTTCGGAATTATTATTCTGACTACTTCCAAGGGAGTTATGTCTCACGAACAGGCACGTAAGCTCGGTATCGGAGGAGAGCTTTTAGCGTACGTCTTCTAAGGAGTTGAAAAATTATGCATCAAGTAGTTTTCCACATTCCGGCAGGCGTTACCGTTACCGAAGACGGTGATAACTTCATCGTTAAAGGTGCAAAAGGTGAACTTACCCGCAGAATGTATCATCCGGCAATTGCCATGACCGTCAACGACGGTAAAGTTGTAATTTCAACCGAGTCTACCCGTCGCAGTGTTCTTGCATTAGTTGGTACTTTCAATGCACTCATGCACGTTATGAGCAAGGGTGTTACTGAAGGATACGAATACCACATGAAAGTCGTATTCAACCACTTCCCGATTCAGGTGAAAGTTGCAGGATCCCGTGTTGAGATCGGCAATTTCCTTGGTGAGAAGCAGGCACGTTACGCACCCATCGTTGAGGGTGTTAAGGTAAAAGTTCAGGGTGACGAGGTCATCCTGACCGGTATTAACCGCGAAAACGTCGGTAACACTGCTGCCAATATTGAACAGGCATGCAGAGTCCGTCACCGTGACCCGCGTGTTTTCCAGGACGGTATTTACATTACCAGCAGAGGTAACTAATCATGGCATCTGAAATTAAAAAACTTCTTCGCGCCCGTGAGGCAAAAAGAGCAAAGTTCAACCGTCAGTGTCTCCATGCCAAAGTCAAACTCGCTGATTCCTGGAGAGCACCCCGCGGTCTTCACTCTAAACAGCGTAAGGATTACCGTGCAAAAGGCGAGCATCCGGAGGCAGGATTCGGTTCACCAAAGGCTGTACGCGGGTTCCACCCGAGCGGCTACCGTGAAATGCTTGTCTTCACGCCATCCGAACTTATCGGCATTTGCCCGGCATCGACCGCGGTCCGTATCGGCGGGTCTGTCGGCGGCGCAAAACGTATGATCATCCAGAACAAGGCCGCTGAACTCGGTATTAAAGTGCTGAATGTCAGAGTCGCAAAAGAGAAGGTTGTTGTAGCTGAGACTGCAGCAGCACCTGCAGAAGAGGTGAAGCAGAATGACTAATCTTTCCGCTCAGCGCCGTCTTGCAGCGCTTGTTATCGGATGCGGTGAGAACCGTGTCTGGATCAATCCTGAAAAAATCTCCGACATCCAAAATGCAATGTCACGGGAGGATATCCGCAATCTGATTGAAGAAGGAGCTATATCCGCTCATCAGAAGAAAGGAATTTCCCGTGGACGTGCCCGGTTACGGACAGCCAAGCGTTCCTACGGCCATGGAAAAGGTCCGGGACACCGCAATGGTGCCAAGGGCGCACGCACACCGTCAAAGACCGTCTGGATTAAGAAAATTCGCGCGCAGCGCAAAGAGCTTCGTGCCCAGCGTGAAGCAGGTACGATTACTCCGACCGAATACCGCAGACTTTACCGCCGCGCAGCCGGTGGTCAGTTCCGTAATGTCGCTCATCTGAAGACTCAGATTGAGCTTGTTACTGCACGGAGGGACTAAGCAATGGCAACTAATGGAAGATATTTCGTTCAGTTCAGAAGACGCCGGGAAGGCAGAACTGATTACTACCAGCGCCAGCGTTTAATTGTCTCTGGCCGGAATCGTATGGTTATTCGTAAGACGAACCGCCATATTATTATTCAGCTTATTGCTGCCCAGATGGATGGCGATTACACGCTCGTTCATGTAAACAGCAAAGAACTTGAAAACTATGGATACAAGGGATACCTTGGAAACACACCTGCTGCATACTTAACCGGTATGCTGTTTGCGGTCCGTGCCCAGAAGGCTGGATACGAAGGCGGTATTGCCGATATCGGTCTGCAGGTTGCATCTTCCGGTGCCCGTGTGTTTGCCGCAGTAAAAGGAGCGGTTGAAGCAGGTTTCGACGTCCCGTGTGGAGAGTCAATTCTTCCGGACGACGACCGTTGCAACGGTTCAGTTATTGCAGAGTACGATGAGCGGTATGCTGACCTCGCAGAAAATGTTGCGGCGGTCAAAGACGCTATTATGAAGGAGTTGGAGTAAGATGGCTTACGAACAGGAAGAATGGGTTCCGGTAACCGGTCTTGGCAGAAAAGTTATGGCCGGCGAGTTTGCAAACTTCGATGAAGTTCTTGCAAGCGGTTACCCTATCAAAGAGGCAGGTATTGTTGATGCAATGCTGCCCGATCTTGTTGACGAAGTCCTCTGCATTGATATGATGCAGCGTATGACTGACTCCGGACGTCGTATTAAGTTCAGAGCTGTCGTCGTTATCGGCAACAAAGATGGCTATATCGGTTTCGGACAGGGCAGAGATGTTCAGGTCGGAACTGCAATTAAAAAAGCAATTGCAGCTGCAAAGCTTTCAATTGTAAAAGTTCGCCGCGGATGCGGGTCATGGGAGTGCGGATGCGGTCAGAAGCACTCTGTTCCGATGGAAGTATCGGGTAAATCAGGGTCTGTCACTGTTACGCTCAAGCCGGCACCGAAGGGAATCGGACTGGTCACCGGAGATGTCGGAAAGAAAGTTCTGGCACTTGCCGGTATTCACGATGTGTGGGTAACCACCAGCGGTCAGACCAGAACGACTCTTAACTTCGCAAAGGCTACATTCAACGCACTGCGCGAAACGAATCTTGTCCGTATAGGAGGTCGTCAGTAATGTATGCAGTAGTTCAGGTCAGAGGTGTTGTAAATACCCGCCGTGATATCAAAGAGACGCTCAAAATGCTGCGTCTTCACCACATCAACCACTGTATCCTTATTCCGGAGACCCCTGAATACATCGGTATGATCCGCAAGGTAAAGGATTATGTCGCATTCGGTGAAATTACCGCCGAGACGCTGACCACTATCCTGACCACCCGTGGAAGACTTACTGGTAATAAACCACTTACCGACGAGTATGTCAAGTCGGCAACCAAGTATGCAACTATTGCAGAGCTGGCCGCCGCACTTGTTGCCGGTGAGATTCGTATCAGGGATGTTCCCGAACTTAAGCCGGTGCTTCGTATGCACCCGCCGCGGAAAGGATACAAGACGACGAAACGCACGTACAACCAGGGCGGAGCTCTTGGTTACTACGGCCCGGAGATTAACGATCTCCTTATCAAGATGAGGTAAATAACATGCCAGTAAACAAGCGTTCAAAGTTCCGGGGTTCCCGCACATGCGGCGGGGGCACCCACAAAAACCGCCGTGGTTCCGGTAACCGCGGAGGCCGCGGAGCAGCAGGATGGCGTGACCACAATTTCACCCGCTGGTATCTTCTCGGCAAGACAGAGGGCAAACACGGATTTGTCTGTAAGACTTCATACAGCTATGAGGTTCTCGATATTGGGGATATCGATGAGATAATTCCGGAACTGGTTGCCCGGGGTATTGCCGTTGAAAACGGAGATATTATTACTCTTGACGCCGCACAGATTGGTGTAGAGAAAGTTCTTGGTGGAGGTCAGGTTACTCATAAGCTTGCAATCACCGCTGAGGCATTCTCCGCGAGTGCAATTGCAAAGATTGAGGAGAAAGGCGGCAACGCCATCTCCTCCGAATAAATTTTCGGTGTATAACTCATGGGAGAACTGTTGGATCGAATGGAACCGCTGCTGTCGCGTATGCCGGCAGTTAAGCCACCGGAGGGTCACGTTCACTTCAAAAACAAATTGATGTGGACAGCCGCGGTGCTGCTTTTGTATTTTATTTTGACGAACATTCCGGTATTCGGGCTGGCTTCGAACTCGGTGGATATTTTTGAGTATTATCGTGCGCTTCTTGCCGGTGCTCAGGGAACTATCCTCCATCTTGGTATCGGGCCTATCGTTACCGCATCTATCGTTTTGCAGCTGCTCCGCGGTGCTGATCTGATTAAAATTAATACATCCGATCAGCGCGGCCAGGTTCTCTATATGGGTCTGCAGAAACTGCTTATCTTTGTGATGATTTTCCTCGAAGCTCTTCCGAACGTGTTCGGAGGGTGGATGACGGCTGATGCATCGGTGGCAGCTTTGTTCGGCGGTAACGGCACTGCTGTTATGCTGCTGATTTTCCTGCAGATCTGTATTGGAGGCGTTCTTGTCATGTTTATGGACGAGGTCGTTTCCAAATGGGGTATTGGTTCCGGTGTTGGTCTCTTCATTGTTGCCGGTGTGGCACAGGGTCTGGTGAACGGTTTGTTCAACTGGTCGAGTGCCGGGTCGACGGATGGATTTGCATCCGGTTTCTTCCCCCGTCTCTTTGAAGTCATTAGCAGTGGTTCGAATTTCATCGATTACTTTGGTCTTCAGATTCTCGCGCTGATTACGACAGTTGTTCTCTTCTTCGTGATCGTCTTTGTTGAGTCGACACGGATTGAGATTCCGCTGGCACATGCAAATGTCCGCGGAGCACGGTCAAGATTCCCGGTAAAACTTGTCTATGCAAGTGTTCTTCCGATGATTCTCGTCCGTGTGCTTCAGGCAAACGTGCAGATGATTGGTATGATTCTTTCAAGCGCCGGTATTAATGTGCTTGGAGAGTTCAACGGGTCCACGCCTTTGAACGGGTTAATGTGGTATCTGGCACCTATCAATCAGCCGCAGGACTGGATGTGGTGGCTGTCAAGCTTTACCGGTGCGGGTCATGCAGTATGGGAAGTTGTGCTTCGTATCTGCATTGACTGCGGCGTAATGGTTCTCGGCGGCGCTCTCTTTGCTATCTTCTGGGTGAAGACAGCAGGTCTTGATTCAAAGCATGTTGCACGTCAGATTCAGAATTCAGGTATGCAGATTCCGGGGTATCGTAGAAGTCCTGCGGTACTTGAGCGGTATCTTGACCGCTACATCCCCAGAGTAACCGTTATCGGCGGAGTGTTTATCGGTCTGCTGTCCGTTGCGGCCAACATGCTTGGTATCATCGGATTTGTGGGCGGAACCGGTCTGCTGCTGACTGTCTCTATCATTTACCGTCTGTATGAACAGATAGCAAATGAGCAGATGATGGAAATGTATCCGTTTATGCGCGGGTTCTTCAATAAGGAATAAAATTTCCTTTTTTTATTTTTTGTATCCAATCATTTATCTTATCCGGCGTCAGATATGTTCTCCATTAGAGAAATGGCGTATCCTTTTATTTATCTGAACAATGCCGCAACAAGCTGGCCGAAACCACCGGAGGTGGCAGAAGCGGTGCGTCAGGCCGTTGCCATGCCGGCCGCAGACTCCGGACGGTCGGCAGGCGGTGCCGGATATATTGATTATGTATCCGAAGCACGCGCTGATACTGCACGTTTTTTCGGAGCTGAAAACCCTGACCATATCATATTCACTGCCAGCGCCACCGACTCACTCAACATTCTCATTGCCGGTTTTATTAAAAACCACCCCGGAACCCGCATCATAACAACGGCTCTTGACCACAACTCGGTTCTTCGCCCGCTCTCTGAATATGAACGGATGAAAAATATAACAATGGATATTCTGCCGTTTTCAGACGGCATGGTCTCAGCCGAATCAGTTGAAGCAGCCATTACCCATTCCACCTCCTGCATGGTGATGACGCATGCAAGCAATGTTCTCGGCTCGGTTCAGAAGATAAAAGAGATAGGCGACATCCTGCACGCGCACGACATCTTCTTCATCGTAGACGGAGCCCAGAGTGCCGGCTACATCCCTGTCTCTCTTCACCCGCTCCCCGTTGATGCGTTTGTATTCACCGGTCACAAAGGAATTCCCGGGCTGGCCGGCACCGGCGGATTTTATCTGAGGGAACCGCACGCCATTGCCCCTACCCGTTTCGGCGGAACAGGAACCGAATCCCGACTGCTCTATCAGCCGGGTGAAATGCCGGAACGTTTCGAATCCGGAACGCATAACTATCCGGGTCTTGCCGCCCTCTCGGCCGCTATCCGGTATCTGGAACGGGAAAAAGTCTCAGCTATAGCAAAGCGGACTTCCCGGCAGACTGCATCCATCATCTGCCGGATGCAGAAGATAAAGGGAGTCACCATCTACAACGATTGCCCCGGGGTTCCCATTGTTTCGTTTAACATCGCAGGCCTTTCAAACGATGATGCAGGATTCATACTTGCACGCCGCTACAATATCGTCACCCGCACCGGCCTGCACTGTGCCCCGCTCGTTCATCATCAAATTGACGGCGGCACCGGCTGCATCAGAGCGAGTCTCTCATCATTTACCACCGACGAAGAATGCACAGCATTTACCGATGCTGTGGAGGAAATTGCATACCATGCGGATTCTGCGGTCACTTCAACATAAATCCTGCGCCGACGGCTCATACATGAAAGAATATCTTCTGGACGAACCGGTCTCGGCAGATTTCTTTTCCTATCTGAAAAACTTCGGCCGGGTTACATCCATGCCGAACCTTGGAGACGGGTATTATACCTTTGAAAAAACGGACTGGTTCTCTATCAAAGGATTTGCGGGTGATACCTCGGTTGAAGTCCGGTTTAAAACAGAGACAATGGATATAACCACCGATTTTCTCTTATTGGTATTCTCATCCTATCATCCGGGCGGGATCGACCTCACCACGCTGAAAGCGCGGGAAAAAACGCGGGATGGAAAGATCCGCGTTCTTCTCCGCCGTCCCTGACTTATAGAATTGTTATAGCGGCAACCGCTGCAAGAACAGCTGCCGTCAGGAGAATCATGGCCGCGTCTCTTCCATGGAACGGCATTTTCCTTCGGTGTTCGCTTGCACGGCGATATCCCCGCATATCAATCGTCAGACCAAGGGTATCGGCTTTTGCCAGTGAGTTCAACATCAGCGGCAGCATTACCGGCCCGAGCTGCTTGACCTTGCCGATAACCCCTCCTCCCGGCGCATATCCGCGTGAAAGTTGTGCTTCATTAATCCGTACCCCTTCATGCTGGAGCGTCGGAATGAACCGGATAGCAATCAGAAACATCAGTGCATAATCGCCCGGGACTTTCAGACAGTAGAGTGCATTTACCAGATCGCGCGGCTGTGTTGAAATCACCAGCAGCTGAAACGCAAAGATAAGCACCGCAAACCTGAGCGTCATCTCAATCGCAAAGAGAATTGCTCCGGCGGTTATCGGCAGCATACCGTTTGGAAGCAGGGTAAACAACACCGTTCCCGACGACATAGTAAGCACCGTCAGCACCATCAGCGCTGCTGCAAGCATCAGCAGGAGCGGAACCTGCCGCAACAGGACCCTCAGCAGACCGCTTGCTGCTGCAAATATAAGCACGAACACAATCATCGCGCAAAGCAGTAGTGGATTAGAAGTGAAGATAGCGGCAAACATCATGCCGACGGCAAAGACAATCTTCGTAAGCGGCGAGAGACGGTGGAAGAACCCGTTGCCCGGAATATACTGCATAATATCTTCCATCTCAGACACCTCCCGTCACATGCCCGTCCGCCATGGAAATAATCCGGTCCGCATAGTGATTTGCCATCGCGGGATTATGCGTTACCATCAGAATTGTTTTACCTGCATTTCTCATACGGGTCAGCACGCTCATAATCTCAAACGACTCCTTTGCATCAAGGCCGGTTGTCGGTTCATCCATAATCACCACATCCTGCCCGGTCGCCATAACACAGGCGAGTGCCAGCTTCTGCCGTTCACCGCGGCTTAAGTGCCGGGGGTTTACCGCGGATTTTTCATCCAGACCAACCACTTTCAATGCTTCTTCAGGCGTCATAGCGCCTCCGATATTTTTCACTCCGAAAAGAATCTCCTTCTCGCAGGTGTTGGCAAACAGCATCGTATCAGGATTTTGAAATACCAGTCCGACGCTCTTTGCAATTTCAGGAATCGATTTGTCACGGATATCTTCTCCGTTCAACATAACCGCCCCTGAATCCGGACGAAGCAGACCATTGAGATGTTTTACCAGCGTTGTCTTACCCGAACCGTTCTCACCAAGAATAGCGGCAATCTCTCCTTTGTAAAAAGAGAGCGAGACGTTATCCAGAGCATTGACCGTCCCGAATCTATGGGATACATTCTTTGCTTCAAGCACAACCTCTTTTGGGCGTGTGACACGTTCGAGCGGCTTAAACGCTTCCTCGCCACGTTCATCGACCGGCAGTCCGTCATAGACGATGCGGCCGCCATTAATTTTTATCATCCGTGTGGCAAACCCGAGCGTCTCCTCTGTCATATGCTCGACCAGTATGACCGTTGTTCCTTTATCTGCCAGCGTCTTTAAAAGAGTGTAGACCTGCCGGCGGGCCTTTGCATCCAGCTCGGACGTTGCTTCATCCAATACCAGCAGCGGCGTTTCGCGCGAGAGTGCGGCTGCGATTGCCACCCGCTGTTTCTGTCCGCCGGACAGCGTATGCGGTGCCTGATCTTTTAAATGACCCGTACAGGTTATCGTATAAAGCTCGTCCAGTTTCCGTGCAACTTCGACTGGGGTAAGATCGCGTGTCTCAAGGCCGGTGAGAATCTCTTCTTCAGTGGTGGTAAAGATAAGCTGGGCATCTGCATCATCAAATACCATCCCGGACTGTTCAGACAGCTCGGTAACATTTTCATATGCATCCGCATATTTTCCGGCAATCGTAATATCGCCCGTCAGTTTCCCTCCGTATGCGTGCGGCAGAATCCCTGATACTGCACGGGCAAACGTGGTTTTTCCCGATCCCGACGGCCCGCTGACAACAACAAACTCGCCTTTCTTTATTTTAAGTGAAACATGATCGAGGGCCGGGCGGGTGCCGGAACTATATGTAAATGACACGTCATCCAGCGAAACAAAGGCATCATTATTTGCAGGACCGACATGTATCATCTTCCCGGTATCGGCCGTTTTCTGCATAACAGCGCGTGCCGGCATGGCAATTATCTGGGCAATGATAGTATTTACTACCACGGCCGAGAGCACAATCGGCAGGAGCGCTATTGCATAGGCTGCAAGGCTTGCAACGGTCGCATTCGTTGTTGCAAACATCATAACACAGACGACGAGAATAAATGTCAGCCCGCTTGCAGGTGTTGCAATAGCGGTTGCAATGGCCGGTGAAAGCCGTGTTTTGTTTTTCACCAGCTTATAGACGGCAAGACACACAACGGCGCCGATGGGTTCTGATATAAGGTTTCCAAGGGGAAACACCGAGTGCGAGAAGACCGCACAAATAATTCCTGCGACGAGACCGATGCCTAAGGCTTCCTTAAACTTCGGCACAACGAGGATGATCGCAAGGCAGTAGAATGCGATTGTCAGATTTGCAACAATCGCGCCGGGTACAAACAAAGAGATGTATCTGGCTATAGCGCCGGCGGCAAGCATTATGCCGACCAGCGCGATATCACGTGATTTCATGATTGATGATTATATGGCTAGGTATATTTTTCGCGGAGTTCCCGGCGGAGGAGTTTCCATCCGTTGACCCGCGGGAGACTCTCAACGGCTATCAGTTTGCGGGGAACTTTATACCCTGCAAGGTGCTCGTGCGCATAGGCAAGAAGCTTGTCATTATCCGAGCTGTCCCAGCCCTTCCGCCATACAATAGCAGCAGCAGGTATCTCGCCGCGATGTTCGTGGGGAAGACCGAAGATGGCAATTTCAGCAATACCTTCAAACTTGATGAGTGCTTCTTCAACCTCGGTAGGGTATATCTTCCAGCCCGACATGACAATCATGTCTTTTTTCCGATCCGTCAGACAGAGCCGGTGATCTTTATCGAGGTATCCGACATCTCCTGTCAGGAACCATCCGTCAGAAAGAAACGCTGCTTTCGTTTCTTCGGGCATCGCCCAGTATCCGAGCGCGACCGCCGGGCCGCGAAGGGCAATCTCGCCCGGTGTTTCCAGGGGAAGTTCTTTTGATGCGTCGGTTTCATCGACGATTTTTACTTCCGAGAAACAGACCGGATGACCAACACTCTGGAACCGGTCCGCCGATGCATAATCCTCGGGGCGGATTACAGTGCCGGTGCCGATGACAACCGTCTCTGAAAGGCCATATGCGTTGATGACCGGGATATTGTAGCGGTAATGAAATTTTTTCCAGGTCTCGTGGTGGAGCGGTCCGCCGCCCGATATTATTTCCCGCACGGTTTTCAGGGACTCTTCGTATCCGGCGTTGAGTGGTGCTTCGGTCAATGAATGAATAACCGGCGGCATACCGGCAAGGACGGTGACACCGTGTTCTTTGCAGAGGGAGAGATACTTTTCCGGGTCATAGCGTTCCATCATGACGAAGAGGGCACCGGCACGCATTGCGGCAATTCCCCATGAAAGACCGACATGGCCCATCGGGTAGATACCAAGATACACATCAGATTGTCTGAAGCTTAGGACATCGCATTCATTGTGAATGGCGGCCAGCCAGTTGCCGTGTGTGAGCATTGCTCCTTTTGGTTTTCCGGTAGTGCCTGAGGTGTACTGAAGCTGACAGAGATCGTCATATTCGGTACGTTCCGGTGCGAGAATGGCAGCTGTTTTAAACGCGTCAATATTTTCAGGGACATATATCGCAAGCCCCAGACTGCTGACATTTTTTTTACCGGCGGCGTCTGTAATAATAACTGCTGCGCCGGAGTTATCTTTCATATATGCAAGTTCGCTTGTGGTATACACACGATTAGTGGGGACCGCAATGGCACCAAGACGCCATACTGCAAAGTAGGAGAAGAGATATTCCGGACTGCTGTTCATATAGAGCATTACCCGGTCGCCTTTGGTGACTCCGAGTGTTTTCAGCGTGCGGGCTATTTCAGAGGAG
>CAZAWD010000011.1:0-7784 GCA_964488725.1 uncultured Methanomicrobiales archaeon
AAAATATACGCAAAACAGGGACATCGCGAACTGCCGCATTCACCAATCGGCATATTCTTTATTTCAGTACTGCTGACCGCCTACGTCTGGCTCATCTGTTATGCGCTCTCATGTATCCCGGCGCTTTCGTTCCTCGCCAACAATCCCCTTATCTTTATCTTCGGCGCAGGTTTTCTTCTGGGGTGTTTCCTTCATCTGGTTGAAGACACCTGCGACAATTCAGGAATTCATTACTTCTACCCGTTCAATTTCAGCCGTCTGCGCGGAACCGTCAGAAGCGACGGAACCGACCGACGCCCGACAGTTTTTGCCGTTATCCTTGGTATAGCTGCTGCTGTCCTGCTGATACTTTCATTTTCCGGCATTCTGCCGCAGTCTCTTGCATATCCTGCCGCCCTCATGGTCCCGATTGTGCTCTGGATAATCTTCCTGCGCATCGCCGGGGTTCCCGCACGCAAAGCAAACAGGGAATAACCTTTCTAACATAGAGAACCAAATACATAACCATGTATAAGCTCGTCTGTGTACACTGCGGCGCAGAGTATCCCCCTGATGCAATTGTGTACAATTGTGAGAAGTGCGGCCATCTCCTCGCCGTTAAATACGACCTTGATAAAATCACCGTCACCCACGATGAACTGCAAAAACGCCCTATCTCGGTATGGCGCTACAAGGAGTTCCTCCCTGTCAGAATTGAACCGGTAACGTTGCAGGAAGGCGGCACTCCGCTCTACCACCTCAAACGCCTCGGTGAAGAGCTCGGGCTGACGAATCTGTATGCAAAGCATGAAGGAATGAACCCGTCGGGTTCGTTTAAGGACCGCGGTATGACGCTGGGCGTATCAATGGCAAAACAGCTCGGTAAAAATATTGTCGCGTGTGCGTCAACCGGCAACACCTCAGCTTCAATGGCAGTCTATGCCGCAAAGGCAAATATGCCGGCAGTTGTCCTGTTACCCGCAGGCCATGTGGCGCTCGGTAAAGTTGCGCAGGCACTGATGCACGGTGCAAAAGTAATTTCCATTCGCGGAAACTTCGACCGTGCCCTTGAAATGGTTCACGAGCTGTGTGTTTCGCACGGTATTTACCTGCTCAACTCCATTAACCCCTACCGTCTGGAAGGCCAGAAAACCATCGGGTTTGAATCCGTTGACCAGCTCGGTTGTGTGCCGGACCGTATCGTTCTCCCGGTCGGTAACGCCGGAAATATTTCTGCTGTTTACAAAGGTCTGTGCGAGTGGAGAGATGTCGGATACATCGACACACTGCCGAAGATGACCGCGATTCAGGCGGAAGGTGCGATGCCTATCGTCAACGCAATCAAAGGAAATCTGCCGGAGGTCAAAGTTGAACAGAACCCGGAGACGGTTGCATCCGCTATCCGTATCGGTGCCCCGGTAAATGCAGAAAAAGCACTGCGGGCAATCAGAGAGACCGGCGGTGCGGCAGAGTTCGTAACCGACGCGGAAATTCTTGCAATGCAGCGCGACCTTGCACGTAAAGAGGGAATCGGTGTTGAGCCGGCATCCGCCGCATCCGTTGCAGGGATTAAGAAAATGGCAGAAATGGGCCTTCTTGACAAAGATGAAAAAATTGTCTGTGTCGTTACCGGCCACCTGCTTAAAGACCCGGAGACGGTCATCAAACAATGTGCCCCACCAATCGAAATCGACCCCACTATCGAAGCATTGCTTTCTGTCTTATAAGCCTGCTTTGTATTCTGCTCGCACTCGGAACCGCTCCGGCGGCTGCAAACACGGCGACGTATACCGTTTCTGAGAACGGAACCCTGCTGTTTGCCGAGGCATATCTGATTAATCAGGACAGTTACCTACTGGTTCAGCCCGGATTTCTCGGCGAAGATGCAGCGGCGACCGGCATCCGGAATCTGACGCTGACCGCAGAAAACGGGACCATTATCGAGCCGGTTAAAAAATCTGAAAAACTTAGTTTCCCAAAAGGAAACTATACTCTGACGTATATCGCAAAGATAGAGAACGGTCTCATTTATGCAAAGTATCCTGCCGCGTATAATGTGACCGTTACCCTCCCGAACCCGTATACCACGGGCCATCTGATATTAGGAAATGTTAACGGCGGCGGCGTGATTACAAAAACAGATAATGCAACGACCGTTACCTATACTGCAAAAAAAGCAGTATCACTCACATTCTTTGATAAAGGACGGGAACCGATGCTGTATATATTCGTCGCCGGATGGCTGGTGCTGCTTCTCATTGTAGGATTGCGCTACCGGAGCATACGCAATAAGCAGAGAAAATTAGATTATGAGTAAAGGGGGATTGATGTATCCCCATTTTCCCGTTTAAAAAAACATATCCAGCGTGGTCTTGCGCGACTTCGTCGGATCGAACTCATCCCAGTCCCATCCAAGCGCCTCGAATATTCTGTTCAACGGTGCCTGAATGGTTTTTTCAAGCATAACTTCCCAGTCTACTTCAAACGCGTCAGTTGGAATCTGATCCGGATACTCAAAGCAGAGAACATCTGTATTGGGATATTTATCGGGTTTCAGACTGCGCTTAATGTAGAGACGTTTCGGCTTGCTTCCCCGTTTAAAATCCGTGCCCAGATATGAATTTGAATATGTTGCCCCGCGGCCGTGTGCGTCCAGATGCGCATAATCATCCAGCGCCTTGTTAATGCCGCTGGGAATTCCGGCTTTCTCAAGCGGACAGCGGCCGGCCCGGTAATCGGTCAGCACTTTTGGAAGATACTCGCGCACCTCGGATTTCCCGCTGCCTTTCAGAATCATCTCAAGAATCACTTCCTGCACTTCACGGGTAATGGGTGCGGAATCAGACCGTTTCATTTCAAGGCCGGCGATATCAATCTTATCAACCTCCTGTCCCTCTTTCCAGACAAGGTGACCCGCGTATCGCTTCTTGGAACCTCCCTGAAAAAAGCGGCGGTAAATTTTTTCAAACTTAATTGAAAAATAATTCTGATCAGCGCCCAGCGTTTCCCGTGAAAAATCGGGGTAGCTGGTGTTAAGCTCGACCTCAAGCCCGCGGGCAACCTCCATGGTCTTTTCCTGTGAGGCCGGCGGCAGCTGCACAAAGCAGGAATCGGTATCACCGTAGATAACCTCATAACCGTGTTTCTGAATCACGCTGCGCGTATGCTGAATGATGGCACGGCCGACCGATGTCACCGCCGCACCGATCTCGCGGTCATATAACCGGAACCGGGCAAAACCCGACACGCCGTAATATGAATTCATAATCACCTTCAAAACATTCTGCTGCATATCATACAGCTCATACGCATCAGACCCGTAGGGAAACGTGTTTCTCAGCTTCTTTTTATTATCACGTTCCGTTAGAAGCTCGCCGATAATACTGCGGGTCAGCCCGTCAGGCGAACGTTTAAACCGCACGCCGTTTGGCGCATGAATCTCACCGTCGGGCGACTTCGTCTCCTGCGAGGCGTTTAAGGTCATCATCGCCATCGGATAAAGAGATTTTAAATCCAGCACAATAACGTTTTCACACACGCCTTTGGACGGCGCAAACACCGTCGCTCCTTCAAACTCTTCGCCGGTCCCGTTGCCCTTCGACGGCAGAACAAATTTACCCGCCGCACGCCGGAGAATAAAAATATCAATGACGTTTGAAGAGTTCAGCGTTTTATCCAGCGGACAGCCCACATAGCGCGCAACTTCCTGATAAAACTCAATGATATTGTTTTTACGATTTATTCCGACGCACAACTCAACATCCTTGAAGTTATACTCTATCATATGCATCGGATCATAGTTCCAGAGATCTCCCAGTGTTCCGGTATAGCGGACTTTGCACTCTCCCAGTTCGTCTTCTGCAATTGCATCCAGCCGGTATGACTCCTTCTGACTTGCCTGCATCTTCTTATATGCCGTCAGAAGGTCGAAGATAACCCGTCCGCGCATTGCGTTCCGGTCGGTTGAACCGGCAAGCCGGGCAAACACATCTGTTTTAAAACCGAGAACCTCGGCACGTTTCAGAATATATGCCGCATCGAAATCAACAAAGTTCCAACCGGAAAGTACATCGGGATCTTTTTCACGGATGTACTCGATGAACGATTTGAAAAGATCTTTTTCCGTATCAAAGGATTTAATAATATGCCGGCGTGCGTCAAAACATCCGTTGGATAGTCCGTTTTTTCCATCACAGCTTACCGGTGTTTTTCCGGTAAGGAAAAAGGTGGTGTACTGATCGTCAAACGAATCATGACAGGTAATACAGGTAATAAAATCGCGTTCGGGTTCCGGAAACCCGTTGCGGTCATCGCACTCGATATCGCACATGCACACGCGGGCCTTTGAGATGACATGCGCCGGAGAAACCTCCGTCCAGCTGCAGGTATCCGCGGGAAACGACACGCCGCCGGTGAGATGAGTGTCAATTAAAAAACGGGTCGCAAACGGAATATCAGCTTCAAAATGATGATAGCTTTCACGGGCAATCCTGACATCCGTCGGCTTATCGGTATAGATGCGGCGAAGCGGTTCTCCTTTCATCGAAACAGCGCGGTCAGCAGATACCTCAATGTTTTGCGGATGAGGGCGGTCGGCTTCATTTTCCCGCACCCAGAAATACGGGCGAAACCCGGTGACCTTGACATCATGCGCCGTTCCGTCGGCTTCACGACCGTAAATATGAATTACCGGGCCGCCCGGTGCGTTTGAATATTCAGTCTGGTTTATGGCAATTTCCATTTATACTCTCCGGCAGAGATTAGTAAGGAACTCTGCGGCGGCGGTAAACTTTGCCTGTTCCCAGGCATCAAACCGGATACTCTCATCTATTTTAGCACCATTGCGGGTAACCCGTGCCGGCAGACCAATAGAACAGCCGTCAATGCCATACGCACCGTTCGCCGGAAGAGAACAGATCATATCAGAACCGTCTTCAATATGCTGCATCATCGCGGCAAGGTGGGTCGCCGGACCGAAAACGGTTCCCCCTTTGCCTTTTATAACCGGCATCGATGACCCGCGCAGATCACGGAGCACCTCGTCGCGAACCAGCTGCGGAACATCAACCGTGAGCCGGGAGAAAAGCGGCACCTGATTTTCACCGTGCTCACCAAGAACCATGCCGGTTTCGGGAATACCCATTGAATGAAGAGCAATGGTAAACCGCCGGCTGTCAAGAAGCCCGCCGAAACCGACAACCTGCCCTTCGTCCAGCCCGGAATGTTTAGCGAAATACCAGGTAAAAATATCCATGGGGTTGGTTGCCACAATGAGTTTGCCGCTGAAACCTTTGAGGAGACTCGCAGTCTCGCGGGCAATCGGGATATTTTTATCGAGCAGATCCGCACGGGTTTTTACCGAAGGCGACCTTGAATACCCGCCGGAGAAGATACAGTAATCTGCATCTTTTAAATCAGCCGGAGAAGTTGAGACCGGCACATCCACTCCGTGAATGATATCGAGTTTCTGGGCGCGGACAAGTTCCAAATTAATATCGTATAATACAAGTTCGTCAGCAAATCCGTTGAGAGCAGATACATATGCGGCTTCCCCGCCGATACGTCCCACCCCGACCGATGCAACTGTAGTCATATCTATGTATTGGTTCTTTGGCTTTTTATCGTTGCTCTCTTGGGGTGTCAAAAAGAATATAGTTTCAGAGAGCGGAGATGTTAGTATGAATATATCGCCGGAAAAGGTGATTGTGCTGATATTAATAGTAGCACTGGCAATAGGGATTGTAATCGCCGTCGCGGTTTTCGGAATATATCCGCCGGAGCTTCCGCCTCTGCCGGAACTCTAAAAATAAATTACGGGCCCATGGGACCCATCGGTCCCATGCCGCCTTTCTGCATCTGCTTCATCATCTTGCCCATCGCCATGCGGTTTCCTCTGAAACCTTTGAGCGTTTTCTGCATCATCTTATAATATTTTATTAAATCACGCACCTCATCAAGAGACGAGCCCGACCCTTTTGCCGCACGCATCATCCGTGACGTATTAATCAGCGAGGGATCATCCAGCTCCTCCGGCGTCATGGAATCCATGATAATGCGGAACTTTTTCATTTTATCCGCCGTCCCGTCCAGAGCCTCGGACGGCACCTTCATCCCGCCAAGCGGCAGCATCGACAGCACCTGTTTCAGCGGCCCCATCTTCTGCACCGCTTCCAGCTGCTTATACATGTCGTTCAGCGAGAACTTGCCGCGAAGCATCGCATTGACATCAACGTCCTCGGCGTTAATCGACTCCTCGGCCTTCTCAACCAGAGCTTTCAGATCCCCCATACCAAGCAGCCGGGAAATGAAACCGTTCGCATCGAACTTTTCGAGATCCTCAATCGTTTCGCCGTCACCGATAAAGACAATCCCCGACTCAGTCTCGGCAACTGCCGACATGGCACCCCCTCCCTTGGCCGTTCCATCCATCTTGGTAACAATCACGCCGTCGATGGCAATAGCCTCATGGAACCGCCGCGCCTGATCGCGGGCGGCCTGACCAAGAGCCGCATCAATAACCAGCCAGCGGTGGTCGGGCTTCAGGAAATTGTTTACCTGCGTAATCTCATCAATCAGATCATCTTCCAGCGCATGCCGGCCGGCAGTATCCACAATGATAACTTCCGATTCCTTCAGCGCCGCAAGACCGTCGCGGACGATTTTAACCGCATCCTTCTCGTTCGGATCACCGTAACAGGGCACATTGATTTTACGGCACAGCGTCTCCAGCTGGGCATACGCACCCGGCCTGAAATTATCCGCACCAATGGCGGCAACCTTCAGACCTTTTCTCTGGAAATACCGGCAGAGCTTACCGGTCGTCGTCGTCTTACCCGAACCCTGAAGACCCGCCATCAGAATTTTCTGCGGCTTTAAGGTAAACGGCGCTTCCTTACCCACAAGATTAACAAGCTCCTGATAGACAATGCGCAAAACATGCTCGCGGGCGTTCATTCCCTTGGGCAGATCCTCGGCCAGTGCCCGGCTCTTAATCGACTGGGAAAGCTGCATGACGAGCTTGACGTTAACATCAGAAGAAAGAAGCGCACGCTGAAGGTCACGGACCAGCTCATCAACTGCTGCACGGTCAATGACCGTCTTGCCGGCGAGCTTTTTCATCGCATCCTTTAAGGAGTTGGAAAGTGTATCAAGACCCATTTATTTTTCCTCCCCGAAGATTTCATCAATAATCAGCGACGGGGTAAACGGCTTCATATCATCATACCCCTGCCCCACCCCGAGAAACACGAGGGGTTTTCCTATCGTATATGCAATCGAGATAGCAGCCCCGCCTTTCGGATCCATATCGACTTTAGTGAGAATCACACCGTCGGTAGAAACCGTCTTCTCAAACTCCTCGGCACGAACAACCGCATCATTTCCGGCGACCGCCTCATCAACATAAAAGACAAGATCGGGTTTCATAACCCGTTTAATCTTCTCAAGCTGATTCATAAGATTTACCCGGTTGTGGAACCTGCCGGCCGAATCGGCGAGAACAACATCCGTATTATGGGCTTTGGCATAATCGACCGTATCGTATAACACGGCCGACGGATCGGCTCCTTCCTGATGGGCAATAAGCTTGATACCCAGCCGGTCGCAGTGAACCCGTATCTGTTCAATTGCACCGGCCCTAAACGTATCACCCGCACCGACAACAACTGACAACCCCTGACTCTGAAGATAGTGGGCAATTTTTGCAACGGATGTGGTCTTACCGGTACCATTAACCCCGGTGAAAAGAATCTTAACCGGTTTCTCGTGAGTATTGATATATTGTACGAGATCAAAACCGTCGCCGA
>CAZAWD010000011.1:7794-12856 GCA_964488725.1 uncultured Methanomicrobiales archaeon
TTCTCAATTGCATGCTTCAGCGCATCGGTAACAACTTTATCTGCCGATGTGCGAAGCTTACGGTGCGTTCCGACCAGCTCTTTTTTCATATGAGCAGTTATTGCTTCGGCAACCGGATACGCAACGTCAGACTCAAGGAGCACCATCTGCAAATCGAACAGTGCTTCATCCACATCTTTCTCGGATAGGACAAACTCCCGATCAACAACAAGTGTTTTGAGCCGGGAGAGTATACCGGTTGATTTTTCCGGTTCTTCCTCGGGTTCGGCCGGTTTTTGAACGGAAGCGGGCACCGCAGCTTTTACAGCCGGCAACGGAGCGGCTTGCGGCGGAGGAGTCTGCGATACAGGCGCAGTGGTGGTATCTATCGGGTCGGCAGATGGTTCAGCTGCCTTTTTTTTCCCAAGACCCAGCTTTTTTTTGAGTCCTTCAAACATTATGTATTTATTCGGTGGTCAGTCTATAAATTTCTCTCTGTCAGAAAAAGGAAAACGGATGTTCAGACATCACTCTGCCTGCGTGCGTTTCCGAAATAATTTCAGCGGATAGGGAAGCGCCGCACACAAAATTATAGCTGCGACCATCAGGACACCCTGATAAAACAGTGCCGAGGGCATGCCTATGAGATCAGCAAGAACGCCAATAACAAAAATTGAAAGCGCGGCAACACCCTGAGGAATCCCTATTACAATACCTGACGCAAACCCGACGTTACCCGGCATGAGTTCCTGCACGGTGGCAATCTCAACTGACGCGGTTGCCATCATACAGAATCCGGCAAGAGCCAGCGCGATAACCGAGCCAATACCGGAGAGCAGAAAGATACCGGCATACGCAACGGCACCTCCGATATACGCGGAGAACATAACCTCTTTGCGCCCGATTTTATCCGAGAGCGGCCCCGCAATCAGCGTGCCAAACATACCGGCAAAAATCATGCAGCTGACAACACCGGTCGCCATCACATACCCGACGCCGGAGTACTTCGTAAGATAGACAACCCCGAACGCGAGAAAGCCGTAATATACCCATGTCCGAAGTGAACTGATGGCAAGAACAATTGCCGCACCTCCCCATTTCGGCCGGCCTTCGGCTACGGCATCTTTCTGCACAACGGGAGCCGGGTGCTGCGGGAGCCGGCGGATGAGAACCGCTACAACCAGTCCCGGAATCAACAACCAGAGCAGGGCCGGAAATCCTCCCCATGCAAACACCGCGCCGGTCACGAGCGGTGCAGCCCCATACCCGAAAGTCCCGCCAACCGACATGAGCGCCATGAATCTGCCGCGATTAGCGGTGGTGGTAAACTGATGAATCTGCTGATACGCGTTTGGGTGATAGGCGGAGTTTGCAAAACCGAGCACGGCGGCAAACAGCAGGAGAATCCAGTAGTTCTGGGTAACCGCGAACAGGGCGACCGCCACCGCGGTGAGAATTATACAGAGGGATGTTCCCGGCGTCCATTTGTTGCGGTCTATCAGCCAGCCGCTCAGCGGCTGAAAGATAACCATCATAAGCGTGACCGTGGTGAATAACAGTGCGGTCATGGCATAGGAGGTGATGCCCTGCTGTTCAAAGAGCGGAATGAGAGACGGAAGAAGTGCGGGAATGACCGGGATATAAAAATCAACGGCCCCATGTCCGGCACCGAGTGCGGCAATGCGTTTTGCTGACGGGTTCATATTTTTTCAAGCCTCAAAATTTCTACAGGTATTTCCAGATTATCTCGAGTGTGGAAGGCAAACTGCCGGGGGATGTTCAGACGGGCGGCGACAGAATACGTAATGACAGCGGTGTCTTTAGTGTATGCTCTGATGAAGGAACGGCTGCCTGCATTAAATATTCCCCATACGACCGGCGCGGCAGCCAGCGCGGCTTCGATGAACGGCCGGTCGGCATGTTCGTTCTGGGCACCAAACGGGGGATTCATGATGACCGTGTCCGCACCGGCGGCAACGGCCGGGAGAGCGGAAGAGACTATTCCTTTCTGAAAATCAACATTCAACCCGAAGTGGCAGGCATTTTCACGGGCGGCAGCCAGTGCCTGATGCGACACGTCAACGCCGGTAACCGTAGCACCAAGCAGGGCGGCTCCGATGGAGAGCATGCCGGTTCCGCAGCCGAGATCGAGCACCCGCATATCTGCAAGGTCACCGTGGGTGTATGCGTCGAAAAGGAACCGGGCGGCAAGCGGGGCGGGCGTCATGTACTGTTCGAGCGCCGCTTCCGGTGCGGAAAAACCCCGGATTTTCTGGAGGCTGATTTCAAGATTTTTTAGTTTCATGATTATTCAATAATTTCGTCGATAGTATAGTCGTCCCAGCTGCGCAGGCCGAGAACAATTTCAAACTCGGGGGGAGAAAGAAGCGGAACCGGAAATCTGCTCTGATCGTCCAGAGCAAGACGCGGGCAGGCAGTATTGACATACGCATCGAATCCGAGGTTTCTCAGCTGCATCTCGGAGATTTCACGGATGAGGACGACGGTCGCCTGTGGATGAAGAGAGGAAAGCCGGCGGGCGAGAGCAGAACGGGCCTGACCCGATTTTGAGGAGAGAAGGATTCCAAAATTTTGTGCCTTCTTTGCTTTTTCTATCTGAACAAAGCGTTTGCGAAGCAGGCGGTCGGCTGATACTTCCTGAAGGCTGCCGTCGGCATACGGGTCGAGGGCAAAAGTGGGAACGCCGGTGGCAAGTGAGACGCCGATGGCGTGGAAGACGCCGGTGCCGATGAAGAGGTTGGCATCGCCTTCTGCATTTTTCGCGGCGGCGTAAGTGCAGCCGAGAACCTGACCCGGCAGCGGAGTGCGGGCCGAACCGCAGCCGACAACGGCGTTGACTCCGTGAGCGGTAAGCCATTCTGCTATTTGTGCGGTCTGATGGGCGTGCTGGATGGTGGTGGTTACACTGACGCGCTGAAACTGCTGAAGTGTTTCTACCGCACCGGCAAGGACGGTGAGGTCAAGGTCCTGCCTGAACGGAATATAGATGACATTTTTTTCCGGAGTTACCGGGGTGTGGCCGACATGAACAAGCACATCAGCGTCACGGGCGGCGTCAAGCGCAAGGTCGCATGCTCCCCAGCAGGGGTCGCCGCTGATGACAACGTCGTATCCGTTGGCCCGGAGACCGGCGGCAAGTGCCGGCGCGTGGCGTTTTAAGCCTTCAGGGAGCTGGAGGGCGACGGAGTGTATTGAACGCGGCCGGAGTTCGGTGAGTATATCGGATAGAAGGTTCACGTGATTATACCCGTTGGTTTTTCAGACAGATAATTTCTCGTGATATCAACTGGTAAAAAAGGTGAGAGTATTATTTTCTCAGCGCAAGAGAGAGAATCATCTGACGCTCCGTCTTGGCCACGGTCTCTCTGATCTTTTGAATTGCATCAATGTTTGATGAGACACTGGCAATACCCTGATTAACCAGCCACTTCACAAACTTCGGATCAGACCCTGCCTGACCGCAGATTGAACACTCAACACCTGCTTCTCTGCACTGCTCAATACAGTTTGCAATCAGCCGCATAACCGCCGGGTGTTCGGGTTCATACATGTCACCGATAAGGCCGTTATTGCGGTCCACTGCCAGCGTATACTGGATAAGATCGTTTGTACCAAACGAACAGAACTTAATTCCGGCATCAATAAACTGATCGATAATAATTGCCGACGCCGGAATCTCAACCATGATACCAAGAGCCATCTCATCAACCGGCAGACCCCAGTTTCTGAACGCTTCTTTTGCAGCAATGAACTCGCGCGGGTGCTGGACCAGCGGGAACATTACACCGAGATTGGTATACCCCGCTTCCCACAGGCGCTTGAATGCTTCGGCCTGCATTTTAAACTGCTCCCTCTGACGCAGGTCGCGGCGGATACCGCGGAACCCGAGCATTGGATTATGCTCATGCGGTTCATCCTCGCCGCCCGCCATGTTAAGGAACTCGTCGGTTGGTGAATCAATCGTTCTGACCCAGACCGGTTTCCCGCGGAAAGCATCAAGAACAACTTTGATACCATCCGTCAGTTCAGTGATGAACTCTTCTTCTTTGTTGTTCTTGATATACCATGACGGCGTCTTGTTCATGCCGATAATTAAATGCTCAATCCGCAAAAGTCCGACACCATCCGCACCGGTTGCTGCTGCGCGCGCGGCCGCTTCGGGCATAGACACATTGACTTTAACGGACGTGGCAGTGATAAGAGGAGCAGCTGCAACAGAGACAACAGCCTTTGCAGTGGAAGCGGCATCTTCGGCGACGGCAAGTTTGCCGTCGTAGATAAGGCCTTTTTCACCATCAATAGTAACCAGCTGACCCTCTTTCAGGAGAGAGGTTGCCTGTTTGGTACCGACTACCGCAGGGGTTCCCAGTTCACGGGAAACAATAGCCGCATGACAGGTCATACCCCCTTCATCGGTGATGATGCCGGCAACCTTTTTCATGGCAGGGACCATGTCAGGGTTGGTCATAGAAGCAACCATGATGTCGCCCTCTTTCACTTTAGACGTCTCGCGTGCATCATTAACGATAACAACACGACCTGTTGCAACACCCGGGGATGCACCGTAGCCCTGAAGAATCTCTTTTCCGCTGCCTGCCGGTTCTGCAGATGAAACTACAGGTTTTGCGGCATTCTTCTGAATAGTCGTTATAGGACGGGACTGAAGGACATAAATTTTATCGCCGACAATTCCCCATTCCATATCCTGCGGATTCTTATAGTGCTCCTCGGACTTAATGGCAAGTTCTGCCAGATGTTTAATCTCGGAATCAGACAATACCTGCGCGGTCTGACGTGCAGCCGGAACCTCTGAGACTTTCGTGCCTTTCTTTCCATCGGGGATGATCTCAACGGATTTAATGGCAATGGTCTTGGAAGATATTTTACGGCTCTTACGGTCGAAGACATAGTTGTCCGGCGAAACTGTTCCGGATACAATGGCTTCGCCAAGGCCCCATGAACCTTCAATGATAACGCTTTTCGCACCGGAAACGGGGTGGGACGAGAACATCACACCAGCTTTTTCAGAGAAGACCAGCTGCTGGACAACTACAGCAATGTT
>CAZAWD010000012.1:0-12754 GCA_964488725.1 uncultured Methanomicrobiales archaeon
ATATAGGTTTTTATCGGGCGGTCACTCATGTTGGTTGCGGCGCTGTAGTTCTGATACGAGTTGCGCGGGTTGACCATGATAGCCTGATTGAGTTCATCAAGGGTGAATTCATTGGTTATTGAGTGGCGGGGATAACAGTCGGTTCCTTTGGCATGGGCCCGGAGTTCAATGGATTTTCCGCTGATAAAATCCTCTATAACATGTGCTCCGCCATAGTCGGCATGGCGTGTTTCTGATTCCTGGGTGGCACCGAGATAGCAGTCAACCGCAGCGAGGCCGGCATATGCCTCCACTCCGTTCAACCACATTTTTTCCATGCGGATGGGAATCTCAGAATGCCCGAAGTTCAGGAATGCTCCCGATGAGCACATAGCACCGAAAGTCCCCGTGGTGACAACATCAACTTCACGAAGAGCGCCGTCAACGCCGAGTTCATCGACAATGGCGGGCATTTCTTCTGCTGTTGCCACACGAACACTTCCATCACGGATACGCTCATTGATTTCGTCGATGGACTTGTACATAATATTAATTATTAATGCTCTTCATGTTATATAAATGAAGTCCTTTATTTCTGCACATGAGCCTGTCCGGGTTTATTTTTAGGTGTCACGTATGGAATGCAGCAGATATGCCAGAAGTTTTTTGGTTCCTTCTTTATCCAGCATCTGGTTGTTATTTCCGCATTTTGGTGAGTGAATACAGGACGGGCACCCGTTCCTGCACCCGCATCCGGAAACAATAGTGTATGCAAACTCCACAATTTTAGGAAATAGAGACACGGCTTTTTCAGCAAGCCCAATC
This sequence comes from uncultured Methanomicrobiales archaeon, assembly GCA_964488725.1. Classification (GTDB taxonomy): domain Archaea; phylum Halobacteriota; class Methanomicrobia; order Methanomicrobiales; family Methanocorpusculaceae; genus Methanocorpusculum. Next base: position 805 of record CAZAWD010000012.1, read on the forward strand.
CCTCCCGCCACCCCATCGTAGATAAAAATAGTGGGAGCGCCGGCGTCGGCATGGAACGGTGTTGAAACCCCGCCGATATCCGCCCGGTCAGATAAGACATATATGGGCATGGCAGCTATGAGGGCATGCTCGGTTCCGTGCAGCGAACCTGCAAGATTTTCCGGCGTCAACGGTGCATCTTCATCGATAGTAATCCAGCATGCTTTGGTTAAAAAGGTGCGCGGGGCGATGTGCAGTTCATTAGTTGAGACAATTGTGTCGTATTCGATAACCGAATACCCGTGAATCTGTGTGGAAACCGACACGTCTCCGAAATGAACCAGGAGGCTTCCGTACCGGGTTGTTTTTTCCAGCCGGTTGATTGAGATATCCGTGCTGCTGATCGGCCGGGTGTGATAGATATCCGCCGTTTTTACTACTCGAATCCGGCAAAAATCCGGTTCAATTTCTTCAACACGATACCGTCCCCCCTGATGAAAAAGAATTGCACCGGGATACGCTTCACGGTATGCCTGCTGTTCATCCATTGTTTCAAGAGTTACCCGGTTATAAATCACGGTCCATTTTTTGCCCACGGTGCCGAAGAATGTATGGTCCTGCACAGGGTTTGCGGACCCGGAGTAAACAAATCCCCGTGAGGTACTGGAGAGGAGACGGCGGTCTTTCAGGTCGGCTACAATATCGTCTGCACCTTCTCCGAAATATTTTCTGTCGCGGTCGGGTTTGTAGGGGAGTTCCGCTGCGGCGCAGAGAATATGGGATTCAAGCAGATACGGGTTTTGAATGCCGATAATTGCTTCTTCGGGTGCGGCGTGAAAGAAGGCTTCCGGATTTTTTGCATAATAGGAATCTATGGGATTCTGGCCGGCGACGAATGTGATTGTTGCATCCCGCCCCTTACGCCCGGCGCGTCCGGACTGTTGAAGGACAGAAACCATTGATCCGGGAAATCCGCTGATAACAACTGCGTCCAGACTGCCGACATCAATGCCGACCTCCAGTGCATTTGTGCTGATAACGCCGGAAACTTTTCCTTGTTTTAGATTCCGCTCAATATTTTTTCTCTCCTCCGGGCGATACCCGCCGCGATACGAAGCAACATTTTCAGTTTGCATCTCCTCCCGGCATCTAAGGGCAGTAATCTCGGCACCGGCACGTGATTTCGTAAAACAAAGTGTTTGAAGTCCGGCATTAACGTTCTCACGTACAATGTCGGCCGCGGCTGCAATACTGCTTTTACGCTGATTGGAATAGATACGAAATGTTCGTTTTGACCGGGGAGAGCCATCGTTTGCTATTTCAACGGCAGGAAGCCCCGTCAGGTTTTCAGCAAACAGGGACGCATGTCCCAGCGTTGCCGATGAAAGAATAAATTGCGGGTGTGCATCATAATAATTACAGATACGCCGCAGACGACGGAGCAGAAGAGCCGTATTTGACCCGAACACACCGCGATAGGTGTGTGCCTCGTCGATAACCACATAGGACAGATTTGCAAAAAAATCCCCCCACTTCGCCCGCCATGAAAGAATCTGATGAAGTTCATACATGTTTGTCAGAATCACACGGGATGCGGCACGAATCCGGGGGCGCAGTTCCGTGGGGGTATCGCCGTCATAAATTTCCGGCCGCACCTTTGCCGACAGCATCCGGTCCATCTCGGAAATAGAAATCAGCTGATCACGCGTCAGAGCTTTTGTCGGATAGATAAACAATGCCGTCGCGTCCGTATTTTCAAGCAGCCCTTCAAATACCGGAAGCATACAGCACAGGGTCTTTCCCGAAGCAGTAGGGGTGGTCAGAATTATATTATTACCCTTCCGCACCGCATCATACGCATCCGCCTGATGCTGAAACAGCTGTATCTCTTTTTTCTCCAGATACTTTTTAGTCTTTGCAGACAGCGGAGTTTGAGGGTATTTATAGATCGGCGGACAGGCGCTTTCAATGTGTTCATATATTGTTTGTTCGTCCATAGAGCATCTCTGTTTCATGTGAGAGGAGACGTGCCAGATTTGCCACGTCCATTTTATTGTGTTCAACTATCGGTTTGAGAATTGAAAGATCCCGCCGCCGCAGATAATTCTGATAATATACCGGAACCATTGACCCGGGAATATCAACATCACGCGTGAGATGCAGAATATATTCTTCAACCGTTGACAGACAGCAGTTGGGAATCCGGTTTCTGAACAACCGCCGCGTCGGGTGAAGAAGATCAAAATGGTTCCTGAACCGAACCGTTCGTTCACCATAATACGAAAGACGGTCATTTAGATATGGAATATCAAATGCCCGGCCGTTATAAGATACTACATCCGAGTCCCGGGAAAAGTGTCCGGCCGCCATCATCAGTGCCGGCAGTTCTTCATCAATATCCCGGACAAGATACTGCGTAACGGTCACCGTCTCTTTTTCCCTTCTGCCACATCCGAGAAGAATCACCGGCGCGTGTATCATACCCAGTGTTTCTATGTCAAAAAACAAATGGGCGTCCGGCTCTTTTGATGCAAGACCGAGAAGAAGCGGTTCCGGGTTTCGGTGAATCTCCTGATAATACCGGAGGATATCACAGACCGAACCATCCGAAATAATTTCTGCAATCTCCCGCGCGTCGTTCCAGAAACGTGTGTTTATCAGCGCATGCAGACTGCGCACACCGTTTCGCTCCAACATCTCCGCCCTGACCGGCCCGATTCCCGGAACCAGCGTCAGGTCCTCTAAAAGATGCTGTCTGACAGCTGTTTCATCTGCATGAAAATGAGGCAGCCGAAAAGCAGCCTCTATTTTAAGGCAGGTGCCATCCGGTGTCCGGACCTCTTCTTCCCGGAGAGTGTCTGAAGGGACATGGGAAACACAAACGACATCATCTCGTTTTCGCATCAGTGAAAGAGCAGATGTAAACCGCGGTATGGCAGCCTGCATATTCGCCTTAACAGACCAGATAATTTCCATCCTTTTGAAGAATGGTGTCATTCGATTCGGCAGCAAACCAGCAGAGTTTGGAAAGCTGGTTTTTTCTCTGGATAATTGTGTAGCCGGCCGCACGTTCGGCAATTGAAGTTAATGCTATACTTGTCATACACAGAAATCATCATCAGACCATATATATCCCTGACCGCGCGGTGCGAAAATGCCGCCACGATTCCGGCGGCCTCCAATACACACATTTACAAGAAATCAGAACCAACCAATAACTGAATTTTCATGCTTGAAATACATAACCTGCATGTGGAGGTAGGGGGCCGTGAAGTCCTGCACGGCGTCTCGCTTACGATTCAGGACGGGCAGACTCATGTCCTGCTCGGCCCGAACGGATCGGGAAAGACGACCCTTCTTCGCACCATAATGGGCTTTGCCTCCTCCAAAGTCACCGAAGGCACCATACTTTTCAACGGCATTGATGTCACCAATAAACCGGTTCATGAACGTGCCAAGCTCGGCATGGGCATCATGTTCCAGCGTCCGCCAACCATCTCCGGATTAAAACTGGGGAAATTCATTGCAGCAACAACCCGGATAGGAGATGAACCCATCCCGGCTCTTGCAGAAAAACTGCACATGACCCAGTTCCTTGACCGTGATGTAAACGCCGGTTTTTCCGGCGGAGAAATCAAACGCAGTGAAATTCTTCAGCTCACTGTTCAGAACCCGAGTTTCGTCATGCTCGACGAACCCGAAAGTGGCGTTGATGTGGAAAACATGGCGCTGCTTGGAAAAGCCGCTGCCTCCCTTCTGGAAAAAGATGTGCATATGATCTCGCGGACAAAATCCGGTCTCATCATCACTCATACCGGCTATATTCTCGACTACATCGAAGCAGATGTCGGGCATGTCTTAATCGACGGCTACCTCCGCTGTAGCGGAAACCCGCGTGAAATATTAAAGAGCGTTAAAACATCAGGATATCGGGAGTGTATTGTATGCCAGAAATGAAAGGATTTTCCGAAATCAGTAAAGAAGACAAAGAGCGCCTGACTCTTTCCGGTATTAATACCGAATCCATGGAAGGGCGGTCCGGCAGTTTCCTTCTCGTCAACGATCATATTCTTCACGCCGGTTCCAATGCTTCCGGCATTGAAACACTCATGATCGAAAAAGCGCTTGAAAAATACGAGTGGCTCAAAGATTATTTCTGGAACATTGTTCCGGCCGACAAAGATGAATATACGAAATATGTCGCCGCCCATCCCCAGCGCGGATATGTTATCATTGCCCACAAAGGAGCAAAAGCGACCTTCCCGCTTCAGAGCTGCATGTTCATGCAGGGCGATACGATTCAGACGGTACACAACATCGTTATTGCCGAAGAAGATTCCGAACTTCATTTAATTGCCGGCTGCGCCAGTTCACTCAAAACCAAAAACGGCGCACACTATGGTATCAATGAAATTTACGTCGGAAAAAACGCCAAAGTAACTTCAACTATGATTCATACGTGGGGCGAAGAGATTGAAGTCTTCCCGCGGACTTCCTCGGTTGTGGAAGAGGGGGGAACATTTCTTTCCAACTATGTCTGTATGCGCCCGACAAAACTCGTGCAGATGTATCCGACCGCATACCTCAAAGGCGAAAACGCTGTTGCGCGGTTCTCCAGTGTGATTGTCGCAGGTCCGGGTTCAAAAATTGATGCCGGGTCGCGCGCGGTTCTTCAGGCACCCAACACCAGTGCTGAACTTATCACCCGTGCTATCACCAACGGCGGAACGATTATCTCCCGCGGCGCTATTGTCGCCGAGGTTCCGAAGACAAAAGGCCATATCGAGTGTCGCGGTCTCATCTTAAAGGATGGAATCATGCATGCCATCCCTGAAATTGAGGGGCATGTGGTTGATGTTGAGCTCTCCCATGAAGCGGCGGTTGGAAAAATTGCCCGTGAAGAGATTGAATACCTCATGGCGCGCGGGTTATCAGAAGAAGAGGCAACCGCAACTATCATCCGCGGGTTCCTTGACGTAAGAATTGAAGGACTGCCCGACGCCCTGCAGCACCAGATTGAATCTGCAATTGATTCTGCCGACGGCGGATTCTAACCAATGATATATGATGTGAGTCTCGGGCTGTATCCTGGTATGCCGGTCTATCCCGGCGATCCGGAATTTGAACGGGTTCCTCAGCAAAGCGGGGATGCATATATTTCGCGCCTCGCCCTTGGCACTCACACCGGCACTCACATCGACGCACCCGCCCATTATTTCAGCGGGGCGGCCGGAATAGATTCAATTCCGCTTACCTCTCTTATCTCACAAGTAGAGGTCAGCCGGTACCCCTCTTTTACCGGGTTGGTTCCGGCGGTATTTTTTAAAAATTCAGAGCCGTTTTCCGATGAACTCGTTACGCTGCTTCTACAGCGCGGCATCAAAACCGTCGGATGCGATCGTGACTCTGTAGGCAGCAGCGCGATTCATCGCCGGTTACTGGAAAAAAATATTGTCATCGTTGAATGTCTGTCTCTATCCTCTGTCCCGGCGGGCATCTACTCGATGGCGGCTCTGCCGTTAAAAATTATGGACGCCGACGCCGCGCCGGCACGGGTAATCCTTTTTGATACACAGGAAAATATAGTATGATTTTGCACAGTGCAGTTTTAAAACTCCGGGAGGTCGCTGCCGGTATGGGTGCCGAAGACGGTGATCTTATCTACCAGCATCTCCCTAAAAACCACGTCTGCCAGTTCTGTTCCGGTTCCTGTATGGGAACCGAGTTTGGCGGACGGGTGGCAGAAGTAGCAACCCCGGCACCATTTTCAGCATGTATGCGGCTTGAACATCTTTATACCGCCCCGCTGAAATCAGCCCGGACACGCGCCGCGGCTCTTGGAGCACTGAACGCGGCTGCCGGATTTCTGATGCTTACCAGAAAAACCGGTCCGTGCAACTCCGTTCTCTTTGACGACTGCCTGGCAGAGCTGGTGAAGTTCTGCGCAGGAAAGGCTGTTTATATTGTCGGTGCGGACATCCCCGGACTCACTCAGACATTACTTTCGGATGATGCCGAACTGATTATTATCACCGGTGACGCCCTGCTCGATGATGCCGGACTGGCTGAAGTAGAGGATGTTCTCACCCAAAACAAAGAGATTCTTTTCTTAGGTCAGAACTGTCTGGGACTTGCGGCACTCATGCAGCTTCCAGTGTGGTGTCCGTACGGAACCTAATATTTAATGCTATTTACCGCCAAAATAACATCACTATGTTCTTTGGCTCATCCGGGATACGGCAGGTCTTTGCCCAGTCCCTCTTATCTCTTGCTCCCGTGGTTGGAACAGCGGTGGCGTTTGATGCAAAACACGTCGTTCTTGGAACTGATTCCCGAACCAGCCGGAATATTTTAGCGGAGGCCATGCTTTCCGGTCTCATTTCAGGCGGAGCTGAGGTGGCCTGCGGCGGGATTGCTCCGACTCCTGCGGTAGCGCTTGCGGCCCGGGGGGCCGATGCCGGTGTCATGATAACTGCCTCGCATAATCCGGAAGCTTATAATGGTTTCAAACTTTTCCGACCCGACGGGTCATCGTATACGCTTTCCCAGCAGCGCGAAATAGAAGAACGTCTCTCTTCTCCGCGCTGGGCTGCGTGGAATGAACAGGGTGCGGCGCACCCGGTCGACCTTCTTACTCCGCACAAAGAATCTATTCTCAAAGATATTGAGGTCCCGGAAAAAATGACGGTTGTTGTTGACTGTGCAAACGGTGCGGGCGGTCGTGTCACTCCGGATGTGCTTGCTTTTGGCGGCGCGAAAATTATTCCTGTCAACTGCGACCCTTCGGGTACCTTCGGCCGCCCGTCCGAACCGCTCGAAAAAAATCTCCGGCACATTCCATCTCTCATGAAAAAAACCGGTGCCGCATGTGCTGTTGTCAATGATGGCGATGCCGACAGGATGATGGCCTTTGATAACCGCGGACGATACGTGGACGGTGATCAGCTGTTGATGCTCTTTGCGAAGTATCTTGATGCCAAAGAGGTGGTGACAACGGTTGATGCATCTATGGCTATTGAAGAGGTTGCTGAGGTCAGGCGTACGCCCGTGGGTGACAGTTTCGTTTCCGAAGCGTTGCTGTCATGGGGAACATTTGGCGGAGAGCCGTCGGGAAGCTGGGTGTTTCCCCGCCACTCACTCTGCCCGGACGGCCCGTATGCGGCTGCACTCTTTATGCAGATGTCGGCTGAGTGGGATGTTGCAGCAGAACTTGACGCTCTCCCGAAATATACCATTCTCCGCGATGCAGTGATGACGCCGAAAGGAAAAGAGATTATGGCCTGTCTGGGCGCTGAAAATGCTACCGACGGTGTCCGCGTTGCCACTGAAAACGGCTGGTATCTTATCCGGGCAAGCGGGACAGAACCAAAGGTCCGCTGTACAGCTGAAGGAAAAACAAAAGCGTATGCAGAACAGATGCTTGAATCAGGTATGAACGCATTGAAAAATGCAGAAAAAGAGGTGAACTAAATGCAGTGTGTTATTCTTGCGGCGGGTGAAGGCTCGCGTATGCGTCCTCTTACCACGTCGCGGCCCAAAGTCATGCTTCCCTTAGCGGGAAAACCAAGTCTTGAACATCTTATCAGAAACGTTCGGGATGCAGGGATTCGTGAAATTATACTCATTGTCGGGTATCAGGAACAGTCAATCCGTGCGTACTTTGGAAACGGATCTAAATTCGATGTGGCGATTCAGTATGTTGTTCAGAAAAAACAACTGGGAACAGCGGATGCTTTGCGGGTTGCCGAACCGTTCATCACGGATAAGTTTCTGATGCTCAATGGCGATATGGTTCTGGATATGTCGGATATCCAGCAGTTATGCCGGAAAAAAGCGCCGGTGATGGCAATTGCTACCACCACCCATCCGGAGGATTTCGGGGTTGTCACGTTGTCAAAAGGAAAAATATCATCTCTTGAAGAAAAAACTCCCCATCCGAAATCAGATACCATCAATGCGGGTGCGTATCTATTTGATCTTGAAATATTTACTATTCTCAAACAGGTTTCTCCCTCTTCGCGGGGAGAATACGAGTTGACCGATGCGTTAATGGATTATATTAATGAGAGAAAACTCAGCGCATATAATCTGTCTCTCTGGATTGATGTAGGATATCCGTGGGATATGCTGACTGCAAACGAATGCCTGATGGGACGACTTACCGATCAGCGTCTGGGAACAATTGAGGAAAATGTGGTTATCCGCGGCAGTATCATTCTTGAAAAAGGGGCGGTTATCAAGTCAGGCACCTACATAGAAGGTCCGTGCATCATCGGCGAGAATACGACTGTCGGACCGAATGCGTATCTGCGTCCGGGAACCACGGTCGGCAGTAACTGTCATATCGGTCATGCGGTTGAGATTAAAAATTCCATTATCTTTGACGATACCAAGATTCCGCATTACAATTATATTGGCGACAGTGTGATAGGCAGCGGGTGCAACTTTGGTGCCGGAACGAAGATTGCCAATCTCCGCCACGACAAAGGGATCGTTAAAGTTGGCGGTGTATCCACCGGGCGTAAAAAGTTTGGTGCGGTTATTGGCGACAATGTACTTTTTGGCATTAACTGTTCGATTAACACGGGTTCATCAATTGGCAGTGGTTCGCGCATAGCGCCGCACACGCTTGTTTCCGGTAAGCTTGAAAACAATACGGTGGTGGAGTAAATGGCTGATATTCAGGCAATTATTTTGGCGGGTGGTGAAGGGACCCGCCTTCGTCCGTTAACACGGAACCGGCCCAAGGTTATGCTGCCGGTGGCAAACCATCCGATTCTTGAACATGTGTTGAATGCGGTAGTTGAAGCAGGGGTCCGCGATATCACGGTTGTTGTCGGCTACCAGAAACAGCAGGTAATGAACTTTTTAAATGGGTATCCGATTCCTATAAAAGTTGTCGTGCAGGAGAAACAGCTTGGTTCGTATCATGCGCTGTCCTGCGCAAAAGAGTGTATCCATGCCAGAACGATTGTACTTGCCGGTGATAATTATGTGGATGCTGAATCTATTCGCACGCTTCTTGAAGAAAAAAATGCTCTTCTTGTCGCTCCGCACGAAAAGCCCTGGGAGTATGGTGTTATTATTCAGCAGAACGGATGTCTTAAAGGGGTGAATCATGCAGCAGAGCGGGTGGAGCCCGGGGCTCTTGTCAGTTGCGCGACGTATGTGGGTGAGAAAGAAATGTATGATTGTTATCTGTCGGAACATGGTAGCGAACGGCTGATGGACAGGATGAAATCCGGGGATGAGGTGGTGTCGGTTGTTGTTGCCCATGACTGGCAGGATGCGAGTAACCCGGCTGATTTGATTGCACTTAACAGGTCATTGTTACAAAAACAGAAAAAGACGTCCATCGGAGGAATTATTGATAAGGGGGCTAAAATTCGCGGGTCTGTTATTATCGGAGCCAATACAAAAGTAGGTGCCGGTGCGGTAATTACGGGGCCGGTGGTTATCGGAGACAACTGTGTTATCGGACCGAATGTATGTATTAGTGAAGGTACGTCTATTGGTTCGCGGGTCAGAATAGAGCCGTTTACGTACGTGAAGAATAGTATTATTATGGCTGACTGTATTATTGATGCTCAGTCAAAGATTACCGATTCTGTTATTGGCGAAGGGTGTGTGATTCAGCAGACTGCAACTGCAACACGGGATTTTGGCGCAGTTATTGGTGACCGGGCAAGTATCGGGGCGTTTACTATTCTGCGCGGGGCGATTATTGGAAATAATGTAACTGTTGACGGCGGAAGGCTTATTGAATGTGAAATTCCCGATAATGCGCGGGTGATATGAGATGTGTGGGATTGTCGGATACATCGGCTACCGTCAGGCGGCCGGGGTGTGTCTGGAGGGATTACGCCGGTTGGAGTATCGGGGGTATGATTCGTTTGGTATTGCGGTGTCTTCTCCGGTTCTTTCTGTGTTTAAGGAAACAGGTAAGATATCGGATGCTGTTCTGCCGCCGTCATTGTCCGGCACCTGCGGCATCGGGCATACACGCTGGGCAACACACGGGGTGCCGAGTAAAATCAATGCGCATCCGCTTCTTGACTGCAAAGGAAAAATTGCGGTGGTGCATAACGGGATTATTGAGAATTATGCACAACTCAAACGCGATCTGGAAAAACGCGGTCATGTGTTTGTTTCCGAAACCGATACCGAGGTAATCCCCCATCTTATCGAGGATAAGTATGAAGGTAATCTGCGAGACGCTGTGTCTAAGGTTCTGCCACTGCTCGAGGGGTCGTATGCGCTTCTTGTTGTGGCGGACGGGGTGGAGGAGATTGTTGCCGCGCGAAAAGGCAGCCCTCTTGCTCTTGGCGTAGGCGATAGTGAGTTTATTTTCGGGTCTGATGCTTTGCCGATTCTGGATTATACCCGGCAGGTTGTGTATCTTGAAGATGGTGATGTGGTTGATGTTACCCGCGATACCTATACGATTTATCATGGGAAAAAAGCCGTTGTGCGCGAGGCGGTGTTTCTTGATCAGGATGTAACCGCTGCACGGAAAGGTGGGTTCGCGCATTATATGCTCAAAGAGATTTATGAACAGCCGACGGTGTTTGCAGATACTGTTCATTCAATTCAGAGTAATTGCGGTATTGTTCTTGGCATGCAGCATGCAGCGTCGATAACTATTGTCGCGTGCGGCACGTCGGCAAATGCGTCGTCGCTGTTTGCGTATCTTCTGGAAACAACCTGCCGTATTCCAACGCGGGTGGTGCTGGCATCTGAGTTTAAGTATTATCCGACGCCGAAACTGGATGTGGTGATCGGGGTGTCACAGTCAGGGGAGACGGCAGACACTATTGCAGCGCTGAAGATTGCAAAAGAGAACGGCGCGCGGACTTTTTGTCTGACAAATGTTCTTGGCAGTTCGATTACCCGGGTGGCGGAAACGGTTTTGTATACCCGCGCAGGACCGGAGGTGAGTGTGGCGGCAACGAAGTCGTTTACTGCTCAGGTGGCGGCGTTTATTGCGATGGCGGATATTTTGTCAGGTGGTATGCTTAAAAAGAGTATGTTGGAGATTCAGCGGTATCTGCCGGAGGTGGTTTCAGCGGATGTTTCAGCGGCGGTTGAGCTCTGCACCAAAGCATCGACTCTGCTTTATGTCGGCCGCGGGTTGTGCTATCCGATAGCATTGGAGGGCGCATTGAAGATGAAGGAGATATCATATATTCATGCTGAAGGGTATGCTGCCGGAGAGTTGAAGCATGGTCCGTTTGCTCTGCTTTGCGAAGATACGCCGGTTGTTGCGGTATGTCTTCCTTCTTCTTCGTATGGGGTTATGATGTCGAATCTAAAAGAGATGAAGGCGCGCAATGCGCCGGAGATTGTGATCGGCAGAAAAGGGGATGTGGATGCGGAGGAGATTTCAGATGTGTTTATCCCGCTGCCGAAGGTATCAGAGACTGCCGGTATGGTTCTTGCATCGGTGGTTATGCAGCTTGCGGCCTATCATACCGCAGTGGCGCTCGGGCGGGATGTGGATATGCCGCGCAATCTGGCAAAAAGTGTGACGGTTGAGTAACAGCGGTTACTCGCCTGTTTTTTTGGAGGTGCTCTGCCAGATAACCGCGTCTTTGCGGCGGGAATACAGGCCCATGAGAAGATAGAACTGGTTAGTAATAAAAGAGGTAAGCAGGTTTCCTTTTTTAAGGGTTGAGATGATAAGACACAGGGCAATGAGTGCTACAAGCAGTAATGGGACCGTACATAAAAGTCCGATTCCCAAACATATCAGTCCAAGCAGAAGCAGGGTCGGAGTGGCGACAAACATCCAGATACGCAGCGGGTAGAATATCCGGGAAAAAGGCCGGTCGTTTTTTAAAAGATCGCGGTTTATCAGAGTTGTTTGAATTAATCCTTTTGCCCGGCGGACCTTTTGCGTGTATTGCTTTTTCAAATTTTCCGGCAGCTCTTCATAAATTCCTGCCTTGCTGTCATAAAATGTCCGGTGTCC
>CAZAWD010000013.1:0-12526 GCA_964488725.1 uncultured Methanomicrobiales archaeon
AGTTCCGCCGGTATACTTCTTCCCATAATTTGACACAAACGACTTCCCGTCAGACAACCGCGTAAATGACATAAACATCTCATACTGATACGTATTATCACCTGTTTTTTTCCACTCCGCCGGAAAAATAGAAACACTGCCCGCCGAATTTGTTATCGTAACATACCCCGCCCCTCCCTCGTCAAAAAGAAACATCATAGACTGTACATCATCGCCCTCACCGACATCGCCGGACACATTCTTCCACGTCCCGACAATAGGATCGGTCGTCGTCACACAGCCCGCCGTCATCAGCAACACAACACTCAAAAACAACACTGCCGCAATCGTACGCATAATGATTACTATTAACTCAGAGAGATAATAATTCTATCTCCCCCTTACCGCTTCAGCACCCCTATCTCCGTCAGCATCTCCGGAAGATACTCCTTCGTTACGAAATCCAGACCCCGGCTTGCAAACGCCTGCTGTTCGGACTTCAGCCCCATCTGCAACTGCAAATTAATCTCCTTCTTCCAGAACTCTGTATCGAACCGGGGATCTGTCAGCTCCGCTTTGAGTGCTGCCACATCCTGCTCTGACAGCTTATCCGCCGGCAGATTATACCGCTGAATATCAGACGGCTTCACCCCGATAAACTTCGCCGCCGGCGTCGCTAACAGCTCAGACATATGCGCCGCCTTAATCGAACCGTAAGCCACCGACGCATAAATACGATACGACCACGGATCACCATCCGTAAACACCACCACCGGCAGCCCCATCTCCTCATTCAGCCGTTTCAGCATCCGCCGTGACGCCCGCGCCGGCTGCCCTTTCAAATGCAAAAGCAGCACATCATACTCCTCATCAAACCCGTTTTCCTGCAACCGGGAAAACATACCGCCCGTCTCAAGCGCAATCACACAACTCGCATCCGAATCCACCAACTCAACATTTTCCACATTATTTGGAATATTATACCCCGCCTCCCCCACATCATCCTGACAATGAATCAGCTTCGGCCCCCGGCGCGTATTCTCCCGCACCCGAAGCGGCCCGAACAGCGACGCCCCATCCTCCTCAGGCCGCATATGGAAACACTCACGCTGCAAACCCGTTACAATCTCCAGATCCTCAACCAGATAATTACTCTCATTTTGCGCATGAAACGCCGCCTGCTTCCACCCCTCCGAAATATAATACATCTCCCTCAACGTTGACGACCGGTTCTCAGCAAGCTGCATTTTAATAAACCACATCACATACGCCATCTTCAGCATATGCACCGCGGATTTCGCCGTCTTCGCATCCCGCACACTTTCTTTCTCCCCATACTTCCACACCTCAGACGCATCATCATACTCTATATTATACTTCGTTCGCGACGGCAGGGTCATCGACGGAATATCACCGCCACCCATCTGATCATACCAGACCTTCGCAATCTCCATCAGCCGCTGCTTCGTTGCCATATCACGTTCGACTGCCGGTTCAGACATCAAGATCAACCTCCACCTTCAAATTCTCCGCCACGCCCTGCATCGAAATCATCCCGCCGCCGCCGCCCGTATACGACACCTCAAACGACATGCCCGCGGCGAGGGGGACCTTCCATATCTTCGTAAACTCGCCGTCCATCTCAGACACAAATGTCGGCGCAACGTCTGCATCCGCCGCTGAATCAGCCGAAACATCATACAGCGTTACATTCTGCTCTTTCGTTGTATAATTATCCACATGAATCATAATAGTTCCTCCCTGCGTTTTCTTTTTCAGCACAACGCGGCGCATAATCCGACCTTCAATCAGTGACGTGTCCGGCACCGGCAACTCAACAATCTCAGCAACCTTCACCGCAATCAGCGGAATAACCGCACAAATAGCGCGGGCACGATCGTCTTGCAGTTTATTTTTTTCCCGGCGGGATAAAAACGTCTTCAGATCGCGTCCCAGCTCCTGAAGGCAGAGCACAATCTCACGTTCAACTTCAGGAACCGACGCTACCGCATCCTTTGACTCACTCGTAAACGGCACATTCGTTGCCGCGACATGCACGAGAATCAGGAGCGGACCCATCGGCAGACCCTGCTGGGACACCCCGTAGGTTTTCCAGTTCACCGACTGCACAGCATTGGTTATCGCACACGCACCCTGCTGATACAACAGCGGCACGCGGTTGGCAAACCGCAGAAGAGTCGCGGTGCCTTCGGCGGAAAGTTTTCCCCCGTAGCCGATAGCCGCTTCTACAATAAATGAATGTCCTCCGTAAACCGAACCGGGCCGGGTGCGTGCCTTGATGAAATCCAGCTCAAACTCTTTTTCCATCCCGCGGACAATCAGATCTTCGGTAATCGGCGACAGACACTGTGACGCGGTTGGTGCCGGAATTTTTGTTGTCTGCATAGCATCAAGCAACAGCGACAACGCATCAAGAGACAATGCCGACACCACCGTGTCGGGGGCGAGGCCGGCAACCCGGCATATTTCAAAGGCCGTCTTCTCGCCGACCTTGGAAAAACTGTCTATTAAAAACTCCGACAGCTTCACGCCTTCTGCCGCTGCGGCCATTCGTTTCAGTACGCCAAGTTCAATCCCATACGGGTGCGGCCGGATAGCCACCGGACACGGCGGAACCTCGGAAGATACCCGGTCAAACACAAACGCTTCATCGTCGAGTTCAACCCGGAACTTTGCATGCGGGTTGACAATCGAAGTATACTTCAGGTATTCGAGCAGTTTCTTTTTCGCGGCGATGTTACTTTTAAACTCCAGTTCAACCCGTGTGCCGTGTGGCAGAATCCAGTCCGTCTCCTCATGGGAGAGCACTTCGGGTTCGTTCGTCTCAGTCTTAATAACCAGCGACATTTTATGCGCTTTGCGGCTGGCGTCGGTTCGTGAGATAACAACCGTCGGCCGCCCGGTCGTCAGCTGGGCATACAAGACAGCTGCTGAAATGCCGATACCCTGCTGACCTCTGGTCTGGCGCACCTGATGAAACCGGGAGCCGTATAACAGCTTGGCATAGACGGCAGGCATTTTTTCAGGAATGATACCTGGTCCGTTGTCTTCGACTACCACCCGGAACACATCGTCGCGAACACGCCGCACGGATACCAGAATATCAGGCAGCACCTGTGCTTCTTCGCAGGCATCGAGCGAGTTGTCAATGGCTTCTTTTACGGTGGTGATGATTCCCCGCGTGGGAGAATCAAAACCGAGCATATGTTTGTTTTTCTCAAAAAATTCGGCTACACTGATACTTCGCTGTTTCTTGGCAAGTTCGTCAGCAAGAACCATGCAGGACCCCGGTCACCGCGGCGCTGAGCGTCATTTCCGTTTGGTCGGAGGTCGCCAGATTTTTCAGCGTGACGGTTTTCGCCGCCGCTTCTTTTGGTCCGATGACAACGGCATAGGAAGCGCCGGTTTTCAGAGCGGAGGTGAGCTGAGCGCCGAACCCGCGGTCCAGCAGATCCATGACAGCGGTTATGCCGGCTGCCCGGAACGCGGCGGCGGCGGCGTATGCAGTATCCCGCGTTTCTCTGGTGCAGATGACGGCAACAGCCGGAGCACGGGCGGGTTCAAACGCACCAATGGATACAGCGACACGATCGAATCCGATGCCAAAACCGCATGACGGTGTGTCTTTTCCGCCGAAGAGGTGGGCCAGACGGTAGACGCCGCCGCCGAGTATCTGGTTTTCAGCACCGAGGTTGTCGGCGAATCCTTCAAAGACGGTGCCGGTGTAATAGTCCAGTCCGCGGGCAATGCCGAAGTTAAGGATGACGGGAATTTTTTGCGCGGCAAGGCAGGCAAAAGTTTCTTCGATGCGTTCTTTTTCAGGGATGTCGCCGGTGACGGCGAAGACGTCGTCCAATGTCTGTGCAGTCGTCAGCGCCGTCAGCGGGTCGTAGAGGTCGGGGCGGGCAAGCGCATCAAGGGTTGTTTTTAACAGGTCGGCGTCGCGTTTGTCGAGCGCGGCCATGACTTTTTTCCGGTCGCCGGCGTCAAGGGAGGCGAGCAGATGTTTCATGGGGGCGAGGTGGCCGACTTTGATGATAAAGCGAACGCCGGTTGAGCTGAGCAGGGCATGGGCGAGTGCGATGACCTCGGCGTCCGCGGCGGCAGAGTCGGCACCGATGAGTTCGCACCCGAACTGCCAGAACTGCCGGTATCTGCCTTTCTGCGGGCGTTCGTACCGGAAGCATTCCTCGAAGTAAAACCAGCGAAGCGGTTTTGGAGCGACCTGCGCTTCGTTGACGTAGGCGCGGATGGTGGGCGCGGTGAGTTCCGGACGGAGTGCAAGTTTACGCGCACCTTTGTCTTCAAAGGCATACATTTCTCCCAGAATTCCTTCGCCGGATTTCAGTACGAAGAGTTCCTGATCTTCAAACATCGGGGTGGATACTTCGCCGTAGCCAAATGAGCGGGCAACGGCACGCATTTTCTGTTCAAGGTCGCGGCGCTGTGCCATTTCATCAGGAAGGAAGTCGCGGGTTCCGCGTGGTTTTTGTATCATTTATTTTCTCCTCGGAGCAGAGCCGATGAACCGGGTCCATGCTGATTCGTTGCCTGTCCAGACGTCTTCTTTTTTGATCCGCGACTGAAGATACAGAGCTAACAGGACAAGGCCGATGCCAAGGAAGAGGAAGGTCTGTTCAGTAAGACCGCACAGCCCGCAGCCGAACCATGCAAGGGCGGTGATGAGGATACCCTGATAGGCGGCTTTGCGATAGCCGGGCTGGCCGGTGCGGTAGAAGATGCGGGTGTCGCGCAGCCATAAAAAAGAGACTGCGGCCGCACCAAAGATGCCGATGTACAGAATGGGGTCGAGGTAAGCTGCTGCCATAAACTGGTTAAGATATTGGTCGGGAAAATACATTAAGATGGTATGTTGGAGAGGGCGGGAAGGGAGGAGGAGGCAGGATGAATACGCAATCTATTTTTATAGAGAGAACAAATATGATAAGGCAGACGGGCCGAGATAGTCTAGTCCGGAAAGGCGGTGGCCTTGAAAGCCTCTGGTGGTGACACCTCGAGAGTTCAAATCTCTCTCTCGGCGTTTAGGAGATGTGGTTTAAAAGCCGCATCTCTATTCGGTTTTTTAATTTTTGTGCGAGTGAGATCTCTCACCCGATGATGTATTTGTTTCCGGGAATCTTGCGGATTATCCAGACCGCTGCCATGCTCCCCGCAAGCGTGAGTGCAAACATCAGGAGATAATAGAGCATACTCTCCGGCCCGAGACCCGTCGGGGAGAAAACAAGTTTACTCAGAACACCCATTATCAGCGGATGGATAAGATACATCCCATACGAAAACGATCCGGCGAGCAGAATAAAGCGGCCGGTATTTTTTTGGGCGAGATGAGATGCAGCGCCATAGAGAACCGCAAACGAGAGGATATAACAGAGCGGCAGAGTCATGGTGAAAGGAAGCAGATACGTTGATGGAATCGAATAATAATCGCCAAACTGTATAATTCCTGAAATCCATCCAAAACTGGTAAGGGCCGTCAGCAGAATAACGCCCGGCACAAGAACCGCATAGATTTTTCCCGGGGCGAGATACGATTTGATTTCCTGAAAATGCCGGCAGACCCACATCCCCAGAACAAAATAAAATATCCGACAGAAAAATAATTTGTTCGTCACATCAAGCTCGTAGCCGAACAGAGGCAGTTTCCAGTACATGCCAAATATCTGCCATGCGCACTGAACAATCAAAGCGCCGAACAGAACCATCCATTCACACGATCGCCGTGCTGCTGCCGTAAACAGTTTTTCAAGGACGGGATAGATACAGTACAGTTCAATAATTATCAGGAAAAACCAGAGATGGTAATACCCGCCGGCCCCCAGATACGCATACACAATCTGTAATGCTGAGGGAACTATCAGTTCGCCGGAAAGATACGCTTTTCCAAGAGCAGTATATGCAAGATACAGCGTGGTGAAAATCAGGTACGGCGGAATAATACGAAGAAACCGTTTTTTGTAATATTCACAGTAGCAGTATGTGCCCGTATACTTCATATACAATACAAAACCGGAGATGCAGATAAACAACGGCACCGCAAAATGAGTGAATACATCCAGAATTATATTTGCAATAACCACGCCGTCCAGATATGAAACAGCAGTAAATGATGCAGATGTATGGATAATTAGAACTGCCAGTATGGCAAATCCACGAAGATAGTCAATTTCTCTAATATGCTCAGTCACAAAACACCACAATATTATATTATAATATAATGTAATATTATGCAACATAAAAATATATAAGATATTGCTCAATGTTATTGAACGCGAATGAGATATCTAATGCATCATGTCGCGTCCATCGCCGCATCCCTCGACCACCGTAAATTTTAGAATGCCAAATGACCTCTTAAAAAAGATAGATGAGAAAGCGGCCGCCAGCATGCACGACCGCACGGCTGAGATAAACAGTGCCTGCCGCTTCTGGATTGAGACACGGGAAAACGGCATGGGGGAAGATGCAGCCCTCCAAAAAATATCAGAACTTGAAAAACGGATGGGATCTCTGGAAACTGAAATACAAACGGTTAAATCTCAGACCAACGGAGAGCGGCTACTGCTGCTCAAGATTATTGAAAATCACGAACACACCATAAAACGTCTGCTGTCAACACTTCCGGGCGACCGACCCGAAAACGAATAAAGCCAGACCATAAACGGTTCGGCCTTCTTTGACGGGAACCAACCGGACAATACGCAAAATATCCCCGGCTCCATCTGACAGATTACTCAATCTCAAATAGCCCGACACCTTTCGCTTTCTTTATCACTGACCCGCACCAATACTAATCATATGTGTATCGCAGTTCCCGCAGAAATTCTTGAAATCCGTGACGGAAATGTAGCACTCGTCGATTACGGCGACCTTCAGCAGGAAATCCGCATAGACCTCGTTGATGTAAAAGTAGGTGAATTCGTCCTTGTCCACGTCGGGTTCGCCATTCAGCGTCTGTCCCGTGAAGAGGGACTGGAAACGCGGGCACTGTTTAAAGAAGTATACAAAGCAATGGAAGAGCCAAACAATGCATGAATCCGGCATTGCCTACGACATCTACGCGACCGCCAAACGCGCTGCCGAAGACAATCATGCCCGGCTGGTAAAATCCATCTCAGTGGATGTCGGCTCCATGGCCATGGTCAACCCCGATCAGGTTGAGTTCATGTTTACCACATTTATAACCGACGACCCTCTTTTTAAAGACACCAGACTTATCTTCAACACGGTTCTGCCGCTGGCCGAATGCGCCTGCGGATATCGCGGCCCTGAAATCTTTGTCTGTCCAACGTGCGGAAAGCTGCCGCACATGGTGAAGGGAAAAGAGATTCTGGTAACGAATATTGAAATTGAAACCGATGATTAATATGAAAAAAGATACTGAAGTTAACATGATGCACGGCGCCGGCGGCGAAGTTATGGGAGAGCTTCTCCGGACGCTGACAGCTTTTAAGAATAATAACGCCGGCGGAATCGGCCTTGAGTCGCTGGACGACGGATCAACGTTTACCGTCGGCGGTAAAACCGTTGTGCTGACGACGGATTCCCATGTGGTAAAGCCGCTCTTTTTCCCGGGCGGCGATATCGGCCGGATAGCAGTTTCCGGAACAATTAATGATCTGTCCGTCATGGGTGCCCGCCCGATTGCACTGACCTGCGGCATGGTAATTGAAGAAGGGTTCCCTATTGCCGACCTTGAAAAAATTGTTGCTTCGATGGACGCGGCGCTCGGAGAAGCCGGGGCCGCCATTATCACCGGCGACACCAAGGTTGTCGAGAAGGGAAGCCTTGACGGCATTGCAATTAACACCGCCGGTGTCGGCGTGATAGATACCTATCTCATCCGCGACAAAAACCTTGCAGTCGGCGATAAAATTATTGTCTCCGGCACGCTGGGCGATCATGGCATGGCGATTGTAGCGTCCCGGGAAGGCTTTGATCTCGGCGAACAGCTGAAATCAGACGTTGCACCGCTCTGGAAGATGATTGAAGGAGCTATTGCGGCCGGCGGAACGGGTGCTATTCATGCAATGAAAGATCCAACCCGCGGCGGGTTTGCAGCGTGCATGAACGAGATGGCACGCAAAGCCGGTGTGAAAGTGGTTGTGCATGAGGACCGTATGCCAATTCGGGAAAGTGTGGCGTCTGCGGGCGCACTGCTGGGCATTGACCCGTTGCAGGTGGCAAACGAAGGCAAGTGCGTGATGGGTGTATCTCCGGAAGCGGCTGATGCGATTGTTGCAGCGCTGCGGGCGCATCCATATGGCCGTGACGCCCGGAGTGTAGGTGAGGTTGTGGACGGGTCAGGTGTTGTCATGCTGACACGTATCGGCAGCGAGCGGTTTATTGAGCCGCCGATGGGCGATCCGGTTCCGCGGGTCTGCTGAGGAAATAATGCAAACAGCCGATATTATCCTGAAGGATGTCCGGCTGCCGGCCGGCCGGGTGGCGGATGTATCTATCGCAAACGGCCGGGTGGTGCATATAGGAGCGATAGCACCGTGCAGCGGCGGCCGGGTCATCAATTGTCACGGGCGGCTGGGTGTGCCGGCGGCAACAGATATGCATGTGCATATGCGTGACGGCTACCAGTCAGCAAAGGAAGATTGGCGGACCGGAACGGAAGCCGCGGTCGCGGGAGGAGTGACAATGGTGGTTGATCAGCCGAATACGATACCGCCGATGGATTCAGTCGTCCGGTTTAACGAGCGGGTGCGGCTTGCAGAGGCACAGGCGCTGTGCCGGTTTGCGGTGAACGGGTCGGTGACGGAGACAGCAGATATTGCCGGGGTTGCAGCAGCCGGTGCTCTGGCATTTGGCGAGATGTTTGCAGCGCCGTCGAGTTACGGTTCGGCATTGTCTGCGGAGGTGATTACCCGGGCGTCAGCTGAGGTAGGACGCCGTAGCCGGCTTTTGACGGTACACGCAGAAGAGGTGCAGGCAGGAGCAGTGTATTCTCTGGCAGAACATGCAGCGCACCGGCCGGCTTCAGGGGAAGTGGCAACGATTGAACTGGTGAACCATCTGGTGCCGGCGAATACACGTCTGCATTTTTGTCATCTGAGTTCAGCTGAGTCAATTGATGCAGTACGGCCGGGTGCAACGTTTGAGGTGGCACCGCACCATTTGTTTTTGTCGATGGAGGACGGGAGCAGAGATGATACACACCGGCGGATGAACCCGCCGTTGCGGTCCCGGGCAGAACAGCAGAAACTGTTCGCCCGGTTTGCCGACATTATGGTGATTGCTTCTGATCATGCACCGCATACCCTTTCTGAAAAGAAAGCCGGATTTTCAGAGGCACCATCAGGGGTGCCGGGCGTTGAAACGATGATGCCGCTGCTGATGAACGCGGCATATGAACACCGGCTACCGCTCGATGGTGTGATTAGAAAAACGGTTGCAAACCCGAACCGGATTTTAAACATTGAGTCGCCGGGATTTGTGCCGGGCGCACGGGCGGATTTCGCGGTGTATGCAGATAAGCCGGTGCGGATTTCGGGGGAAAAGCTGCATAGTAAGTGCGGGTGGACGCCGTATGAGGGGATGAGCGGGTTGTTTCCGGTGCTGACGTTGACAGCCGGCCGGGTAGTGTTTGAAAAGGGAGAATTTTTTGAGGGCGGAGCTGAATGGGTGCGGGGATAAAAAAATACTGAACCTCAAAGCTTATTGAATCCTGACGCCGAACTTACCTCATCTCCGTTGTGGCTGAACGTAATATCAACCTCGTGGCGTGAAACCGGAATATACTCTCCATTCTTTATCTCTTCGGCAATAAATTGATAGGTATCTGGTTTATCGGCCGTAAAAATCCAGATAAATTCATCCGAAGTTTTGACGTATCCCTCTGAGACCTGCCGCATACCATCAGACACAACACATCTCCATGCAGTCCCGGATTCTTTGAAATCACCACCGGTGGTTACCATAACCAATTCACCGACATCAGGATTTATTTCACCGGTTAAGACAAGCGTGCCGCGGGGAGAGGAAAGCGGCTGCACTCCGTCGGGTGCCGCAGTCGTCACATGAACGCCCGTATATGTACACAGTGGAAGCTCATTGCCCTCAATTTTTGTATAGGCAAGCGAAAACCGAGATGTCGAAGGAGTCGCTGCACTCACCGTAAACACCGTATGCCCGCTTGATTCGGAGGTGTCATGAACATATTCCTGAGTGATGATAAGCCCTCCCGAGTCAACAATTTTCCAGTCATAACCGGCCGAAGGATTCGACGGGAATGTTCCCTGCCAGACCTCCCCGGGATAATACGCGACCCCCGCCTTTTCAAAATGAATAAATAAAACAGGTTCAATCGACGCTCCCCTCGATAAAACACATCCGGCTGTAACAACACACCCTAAAATAACAGCACAGATGAGAATGAGAGAAAGAAAGCGAAATTTCATGTGCAAACTATATATCATAAGTAGTATATGTAATTATCTTTCCCACGACAGTCTAAAAAATGTAGCGCGATACAGCATATTATATAATCAGCCCTCCACAGTAAAACATATGTCAGAAAAATCATTCATCCCAAAATGGTACTTCCTGGTAGCATGTATTGCCCTCTCACTTCTCGCCGGTTTCATCGGCACACTGGTAACAATCACCGGGCCGGATTCATGGTTTGCGGTTGACCTGATAAAACCGGTCTTTGAACCGCCGGCCTGGATTTTCGCTCCTGTCTGGACAGTTCTTTACATCCTCATGGGAACCGCACTCGCCCTGATACTCAACGAAGGATGGCAGAAAAAAGAGGTCAAAGTCGCAACAGCAGTATTCGCAGCACAACTTATCCTCAACATCTTATGGTCATACATCTTCTTCGGCTGGCACATGCTCACGGCCGCCGCAGTTGAAATAATTATCCTCTGGCTGGTTATCGCAGTCATGCTCTATCTCTTTTATAGAATCAGAAAAGCCGCCGGATACCTGATAATCCCCTACATCCTATGGGTAACATTTGCAACGGTGCTGACAATCACAATCGCTGTCATTAACTAACAGACATAACAGGGACCACTCCCTGTTTTTAACCCGCTCCCGCTCAGCGTTCCTGTCTGTCCCCGCGCTGCCACATCATTTTTGTCTCATCACTCATCGCATACCTCCACTGTCTCACATCCTTTAGCCGGACAACAACCTCAGCCTGCGTCATAATTTTCAGATATCTGAACACTGCATTTGGTTTCATATCCATCTCACGGGCAATTTCCTCACGGGTCATACCCGGATGCACATACAATATAGAAAATATCTCATGACACCGGGGATTTTCGTCAAGCGCCGCAAAAATATCCGAGCCTCCTGATTCAGCCGGGTGATGAAAATAATAGCGGGGATGGCCAAACAACGCCGTCGTATAAACCAACCGTGCAGAGATAAGCCGTGACAAATGATAGGAAACAGACCCGCGGGAAATACCCGTCGCCGCTATTATCTGAACCTGCGATACCCCGGGATGCGCAATCAGATACCGGACAATCATATCAGAGACCTCAGTATTTTTATGTTCCCGTTTCGCAAACCGGAAAATAAAAAAACATCCCATCCCGGATACACCCATCAACACAAAAAGGATCGGCGTAAACGAACGTGCAACATCCCGAAACGGCGTGTTAACGAAAAAATTATAGAATAGCGCAATACCGGCAACCTTCTTTTCAATCCCGCTGATGCTCACATGATTCTCCGGAATAGTAAAATGCGTAACCGCCCCGGTCACCTCAAGCCCGTCTGATATCTCAGAGGACGGCTCATAAAAAGGAGACACCGTAAAATCACCGACCTGAAAGGTTCCGTTATCAAAAGCTGAAACCGCACATACCAGTAATGCGAAACACAGAATAAATAAAAATAGTATGCGTAGAGCCGGACGCATACCTATCTAGAACGCCCACATGGAAAGCTGATACGACTGGGAACCTGAAACGTCATTGCCACCTACCAGTACATTCCAATATCCGGCATGAGACGTTGGAAACGTAATCATCACAGATATCTTTGCATCAATTGCACCATCATATCCGTCGGTAAACGTTGCGACCGCCTGACCGTCCGGCGCAATAACATCCAGCGAAAGAGAGTTGGACGGGTTGGACCACTCAACCATGAACCTGAGTTCACGAACGTCGGAGGAGACGGAGTAAAGATGCAAATCCGTCTCACCCTGACTCACGGCACCGGTGACGCTCACCACCCTTACCACACCGGCACCGTCCCACGGTGTCAGCGTAAACACATCTTCAGAACATAATCCGGAAAAAGATAGAGAAGATGCACCTGCCGGTACCGTAAGAAAACATGCCGCCGCTAAAAGCAGAAAAATACGACCAATATATTTCATACCAATAATTATTACCCGTACCATAAATATATGTTCTCATTTGTCGGGCGTACTCAAACCCGGCCAGCCCGGCGGTAAAGAGATTCAAGACTATGCAAAACTCCGGTGGTTTCCGACCCATACATTCCCGGACACTCAACAGAAAGCCGGCGAAGA
>CAZAWD010000014.1:0-5969 GCA_964488725.1 uncultured Methanomicrobiales archaeon
TCCATCATATATTAGTCTTTAACAATTATATGCTCTTTGAAACACGAACTCTATATTCCCTCCCGCCCCATACCTACTACCATGTATTCTGCGGCAGCAATCTTTGAAGGAGGAGGCATGCGGGGACAGTACACCACCGGCGTCATTGACGCCTTTCTGGACAACGACATCGAGTTCAGCGCCGTCTACGGCGTCTCCGCCGGTGCCTGCCACGGAATAAGCTTCATCTCACGCCAGCGGGGCCGGGCGTATCGGATAAGCACCGACTATCTGCACGATAAAAACTATTGCAGCCTCTACAGCCTGGCAACCACCGGCGGCCTCTTCGGCGTTGACATGCTCTACAACCGTCTGCACAACGAACTCGACCTCTACGACTACGACACCTACACCGCATATCAGGGGGCATTCTACCCGGTCGTCACCTGCCTCGAAACCGGCCGGGCCGAATACCCCACGCTCACCACCGACGAAATGCGTCACGGCATGTGGGCCGTACAGGCATCAAGCTCCATGCCCCTTGTCTCGCGCATCGTCGAACACAACGGCCGCCATTATCTGGACGGCGCCATCGGCGACTCCATCCCTCTTCGCCGCTCAATTGCCGACGGCCATCCCAAAAACGTCGTCGTCCTGACCCGCCCGCCCGACTATCAGAAAGGCCCGAACAAACTCATGCCGCTCATCCGCCGGAAATACCGGGCGTATCCCGCCTTCGTCGCCCGCGCAGCCGACCGGCATATCCGCTACAACGACACCCTTGCCTTCGTCCATCAGGAAACAGCAGCCGGCCGTGCATTTATAATCCAGCCGGAAAAACCCCTCAACGTCGGCGTTGTCACCAAGAGCAAAGAAAAACTCGCCCGCCTCTATGACGCGGGCTACACCGACACCGCCAACGTCATGGACCGCCTGCTTACATTTCTGAGGGACGAATAAATGGCCGCCGTAATCTTTGAAGGCGGCGGCATGCGGGGCGCATACACCACCGGCGTTATCGACTCGTTTCTGGACGCCGGCGTCCGCTTCGACAACGTCTACGGCGTCTCTGCCGGTTCCGGCCACGCCATGAGTTTCCTCTCCCGTCAGCGGGGCCGGGCGTTTCAGGTCAGTCATGATTACATCGACGACCCGCGCTACATGGGTCTGAAAAACCTCATCTTCGAAGGAAACTTCTTCAGCGTAAAAATGATTTACGACACCATCCCCAACCAGCTCGTCTATTACGATTACGCCGAATTCGGCCGGTTTCCCGGAAAATTCTATGCCTCGGTGACCAACCGCCAAACGGGTCAGGCCGGATATATGGAGGTCTCAAAGACCGATTTTTCCGCGGCCATGGATGTAGTCGCGGCGTCTTCTGCCGTGCCGCTTCTTGCCCGGAGCGTACAAATTCAGGACGAATTCTACTTCGACGGCGGCATTGCCGACTCCATCCCCATCCGCCGCTCAATTGCCGACGGCAACGAAAAAAATGTCTTAGTGCTGACCCGCGACGCCGCATACCGCAAAGAGAAAAATAAACTCATGCCGCTTCTGGCAGTTCGCTACTTCCGGTATCCAAACCTTTTACACGCACTGTCCGTGCGGCATGAAATGTATAATGACACCCTCACATTTATCCGGCAGGAGGTCAACGCCGGCCGTGCGTTTATAATCCAGCCGTCCCGCCCGCTCGACGTGGGACTCATTGAACACTCGGCCAAACGCATCGAAGAACTCTACGCCGAAGGCTTGCGCGACGGCATGGCGCGGGCTGACGCCCTGCACACCTTCCTCGCTCACTGACCGCCGCAGACCGGACAGCGGTTACTTTTTTTCACGGTGAAAACATCTATCGAGTTAACCGCCCCGTCGTAGAGCAGAAGCTTTCCTGCAAGGGTCGGCTTCCCGGTCAGATACCGCACCGCCTCCATCGCCTGCATACTCCCGACCACCCCCGCCGCCGCTCCCAGCACCGGCGTGCTGCCGGCGGTCTCTGCTCCGGGGAAAATACAGGCAAGACACGGAGTCTCATGCGGAATTATCAGCGTCATCTGACCGGAAAAACCGGCAACCGCCCCGTGCAGAAGCGGGATATCTGCCGCACGCGATGCACGGTTGAGAACATAGCGGGCGGCGAAGTTGTCCATACAGTCCACTATAAGGTCGGCCGCTCCTATCAGCCTGAGCGCTGATTCATCATCAATGCGTTCGGTAAACGCCGTAACATGACAATCGGGGTTTAAAGCTTCCAGTGTTTTTTTCGCCGACTCTGCCTTTGACGTTCCCAGACGCGATGCCGGATGCAGAATCTGACGGTTCAGATTGGACTCATCAATCACATCAAGGTCGGCAACCCGCAGCGTTCCTGCGCCGGCCGCTGCCAGATAGAACAGCACCGGCGAACCAAGCCCGCCCGCTCCCGCGACGAAGACGCTTGCACCGGCCAGCGCCTCCTGTCCGGCCGCTCCCAGCAGCGGGAGCTGACGGCAATACCGCTCAGACACCGCTCTCCCTCACGAGATTCAGACAGGCTATCGCATCTTCGCGCTTCTGGTCAACTGCATTTGTCTTCAGCCAGAACAGCAGTTCCGTTTTTTTCTCATCCGGGATGGTGGACTCTTTAATCACCCGGCGGTACGTGCGGTCGGGATAATATATTCCTTTACAGGTTTTCAGCAGCGCTGTTTCATCCTCCGGCGAAATAATTTTTGACGCCGCGGCACGTGCAAAACTCGCCCGCATATTTACCATCGGATCAGACAGCGCAGCCCCGCTCTCCGGATCATAGAGCAGACCCACCTCATCGTCGGCGATGATTTTTCCCGACCGGTAGGATTCAAATATTTTTCCCACGCCGGTCATACCAAACGGTTCCATCTCAAACGCACGCAGCGCGCCCATCGAAGACGCCCCGAAAAACCGCACGCCGGCACGCAGCGGAGCGAGAATCTCTTTATGGGCGACCGCTTCATTCTGGAAAAACACGCCGTCAATGATAACGATAACCTCCGCACCATCCGCTGCCGCCCGCGTCACATCACCGCGCCGGACCGGCGGCAAAAACTCAGCCTGCGGCAGAATTGCCGCGGCTTCTTCACGCGGAAGGCTTGGGCCGATGAATACGACGATTTTCGGCATCGCGGCACCTCTGTCCTCTTCTATCGTTATCTATCGTAAAACATTCAAGGCCCGGCACCACCACGCGGACGACCGGCACCCCGATATCAGGGTCAGTGAGGTCACAGACAATCACGCGGTCAAGACCCGCAGCGGTCAGCCGGCGGACAATCTCTTCGATATCGGTCTTGAAATCATCTGTTGCGCAGGACACCACATCCGCGGCAGGTTCGTATTCATCGCCGTTAAACCAGTAGGCGTTCATCCGTTTCACGCGGTCATATCCCATCGACTCGCGGAACTCCGCCAGCACGGCATCTTCGCGTGCGCCGTGAATCTGGGTTGCCCGGCTCTGGGCCACCTCGGACAGTGCGCGGATCATGGCAATCTCTGCATTGGTGTGCGTGCCCATACCGATGGTCAACAGCCGCGGATCTTTGAGCTGCACATCGTCTGCGACGGCCGCAATGGTGGCAATCCCCAGATCAGAGGTAATATCACGCAGCGTGACCGCGACGCCGGCACGGGTAAACTTCTCTGCCATCTCTGCTACCCGCGGCGGAAGCCCGGTGAGTTTTTTGCCGGTAGTGCGGGTCACTTCGGCCAGAGACCATGCGTCGCGTTCGATTAACTCAGTAAGCGCATAAAAAATTGCTTCTTCCATGGTGTTTCCCGACGCAATCCCGTTGGAACTGGTGCGAAACAGCGACGA
Organism: uncultured Methanomicrobiales archaeon; assembly: GCA_964488725.1. Taxonomy (GTDB): domain Archaea; phylum Halobacteriota; class Methanomicrobia; order Methanomicrobiales; family Methanocorpusculaceae; genus Methanocorpusculum. Next base: position 3,815 of record CAZAWD010000014.1, read on the forward strand.
AAGATAATACGGGTTCGGGTGAACAACCGCACACAGCGGAACCTTCACCATATCCCCTGACACCAGATCATACCCGTCGGTCCACGGGATATCAAGATCGGCATTTGCACCGCGGGGCAGAATCAGATCTTCAGGGTTGACGGCATGTTCGCCGGCACGCAGCAGAGAAGTGTAGGCAATGTTTGGCAAATCGCGGGGAATCGCTTCGGCGCTGTACCGTTCGATTCCTTCCATGATTCCGGCGGCGCGTGCTTCTTCCTCTGTTCCTCCTTTCCCGTTATACACCGAGATTGCCCCGTCAGCTGCTGTCGGACGGATACATGAAAAGACGGGTATTCCCAGACGGTCAAGGTCGGTAATATCGGCGACCCGGGTAATTCCGGCGGTTGCGGCAAACGATTCGATACGGGCGAGGGTATCTTTTGGCCGTGCGCTTCGTTCGGTCCAGCCGGTATAGACCTTGGGGGAGGAGTGAAGAGTAATCATTCTATGAGTATTTCGGGGGAAAGATAATCTAGGTTTGCTTTGTGCGGGTTGTCCGCGCTGAGGACGGCAATGGTCCAGCTGATAAGGTCAGGGCTGTCCATAATTCCGCTGTGGTCTGCGTCGAGCGCAATGAACCGCGGGTTTCCCGCATCGTCGCAGCCAAGATGCGGACCGAGGCCGCCCATCATTGTCGCTGAGGCATACGGAACTGTTTTGTCGCCCTGGCCGTAGTAGCAGGTATCAGTTGTATATCTGGTGTTTTCGGCCTGATACCCGAGTGCGTCAAAGAGACGGGACGCGGTTGCTGTACTTGTTCCGGCCTGAAACCGCGGATGTGCAATTTCAAAAAAGTTCGTATACGCGCCGTCGCACAGTTCGTCATAGAGTGCGTTATAGTGAAGAGACGCAACTACTCCCAGCTCTGAAAGGTTCAGGTCGAGCTGTAGTTCTGAGACGCCGACCGAGACCGGGGTTGTTTGTCCGGGAAGGATGCCGACGGCAAAATATGCGTTCTTCATTTTTTTCAGTGCGGGTTTGCCGTCAGCTTCAATATCTTCCTGAAATGCTGCTGCATCAGCATAGCAGGAACCAAAGAGCTGCGCTGCCATCGCGGTACATTCTGCTGCGGTCATGTTTTTTTCGGTCCGCGTATCTGCGTTGTCTACCAGAATCAGCGGGGTTGTCTGCATGTAATATTCCGTCGGCATGAGTTCGGCGGCCGACGGGGAAGAACACATAATCCGGCGGATATCTGCGGTGTTGACAAAAAATCCGCTGAGGAACCAGTCGCTTAACGGGTCGTTGAGGGGCGACCCGTCTATTGTCCGCTGCACCAGTGACGGCGCACCTTCATACGGAACGGCAATGGTAATTACGGCTGCCAGCGCATCGTCGCCGAACTGTGCGATATAGGATGCGGCAACCAGCCCGCCCATACTGTGACAGATAAGATTTACCCGGCCGGTGTCATAGCGGTTTTTCAGGTCGTCAATGAGCACGGCAAGATTTTGTGCGGTCTCTGCATTTGATTTGCGGAAATCATATGAGAAGAAATGCAGCGGCGTAGACGGATACGCCTGACAGAGTTCGTTTATTATAGTCTGATACGAACCGCCGGTAAATCCTCCGGCTCCCGCTTCGCGTTCGTTTTGAGAAAGGGCTGTCTGGTTTACTTCGTTGTGCAGTACGGTGAGATTATGGGCGGTGTCCAGAGCGTAAAACGCGTTGAGGTTTTCAAATCCGATTCCCCATACGGCGTTTCCGGTCCCGGCGTCGTAGAGTCTGCTGCCCATAACGCCCGGAATAATAATTATCGGGTCAATGGAGTCCGTGCTCTGAACCGGCACGCTCCCGCTGACGGGACCTGCCGCTGCTGCGGCAATAAGCACGAGCAGGAACATGAACATGAGCCGGCGGGTCATCTATCTAAGTATCATCCGGCAACAAAATGAACCTTGGGGTTAAGGAATAAAATGAGTTCGGCATCAGAACCCTGCGTCATCACGGTCAGAGACTCAGCGGGGGTAACTTTCATCATTTGCCTTCCCTTATATTATTTCTATCCACATCTTTAATCCTTTTGGAAATCCATACAATTAAGTACGGTACAATGGCGGACAAACGGACGGTGACTATCAGTGTCACCATAAATCTTGGAAACTATGAGAAC
>CAZAWD010000014.1:5979-12465 GCA_964488725.1 uncultured Methanomicrobiales archaeon
AGCCGACAATCTTCGTCTGTTTCTGGCTGAGGTGCTTGACGGGTATGCAGCCAATAATGCAACGGCCAAATCGATAATTGAAAAATATAAAGACCGCGTTCTGGATAATTACAAGGAAGAATCGGAGGTTGCTGCGGACCTTTCTGACCCTTTTGCCGGTGATTTGGAAGCCGAAGTAACCGGGGAGATACCGGTGGGGGCACCGGCTCCTGCCGCGGCGGATGTCCTGCCGGTTCCAACCGATGCGGAGGCCGCTGAATTTGTCTGTGAAAAATGCGGCGCGCCGGTAACAAAACTACAGCGTGATGTATCTCAGCTGTTCAACCGCAAAGTTCTGTGCAAGAACTGCATGAAGTAGGGGCCTATGAGAAAGAATCTGTTATCATGGGATGAGACGCTGTTTCGCGATATCGACGTCTTTGATCCGGGCTATGTTCCGGACCAGTTTGATTACCGTGATACTCAGACACAGGCTCTTGCGTTTGCCATACGGCCGGGTCTTCGCGGCGGTAAAATTCTCAACACCGTCTGCCGGGGTCCGCCGGGGACCGGTAAGACGACAACGGTCAAAAAAATATTTGAACTGATAGAAGAAACAACCCGCGAAGTTGTGCCGGTGCATATCAACTGTCAGATGTATGCGAGTGAGTATGCGGTGATGAGCCGGATTTATACGCAGCTGACGAAAAACCGTCAGCCTCCGTCGGGCACGTCTTTTAAACAGATAACAGATACACTCGCACGCCATGTTGAACGTGAACATATTCAGCCGCTTATATGTCTTGATGATGCCAATTATCTCATTTATGAGAATCAGTTCAATAAAATTCTGTATCCGCTTCTCCGTATGCATGAATCGTATCCGTCGGTTAATTTCGGGCTGATTGTTATTATCAGCGACCCTGAAATTGATCTGGCGCGTGTTTTGGAGGTGCGGGTCGCTTCAACGTTTCATCCGGAGGTTGTTCAGTTTCCGCCGTATTCTTCGGCTGAAATCAGCGGGATTCTCGACGCCCGTATCAGACAGGGTCTGTATCCTCATGTGTTTCCCGCCGGACAGCTGGATGCGGTTGTTGAATATGTGATGCAGTCCGGTGATGTGCGGCTGGGTCTGGAGATGGTGAAACGGGCGGTTTTGTATGCGGAAAATGATGCCCGTAAAACCGTTGAGGCAGGCGACGTGGAAAAAACCGTGGCGGCACTAACTGACAGCCGGCTGGGTGTGCTGATACATGCGCTGACGCCGGATGAACGGCTGGTGTTGTCGGCGGCGGTTGCGCTGTTTACCGATACCTCATCTCCGACGACCAAAGAGGTTCTTGATTCTCTTCCGGAAAACGGGCCGAAGCTTACCCGTGCGAGCGAGATTTTTACCCGGCTTGACACGTTGCGTTTAATTGATCTTCAATATTCCAACACCGGCGACGGGAGAAAGCGGTATGTGCATCTTCATTATGATAAAGAAGTGATGAAGAGGATTCTTGAACAGGACGCGCCTGCCTTCAATCAATAACTCTTATCTATTCTCCGTGCGTATATCAGATGAGATATCCTTTAGGGGGATGTATTTTGGTAAGTGTAAATGAACTTGGACTTGACCTCTTCGAAGAACTCGTAGAGAATGCGGATCTTTTTAACGTTGCATACCACGAACTGGACAATGGATCCCGTATCGTTGACTGTGGAGTAAGTGTTCCCGGCGGATTTGGTGCCGGCGATTATTTCACCCGCATCTGCATGGGCGGACTCGGCGACATTGCCTTCCGTCAGGGCATGGTTGGTGCGTTCCCGATGACGTTCATCGATGTGAACACCGATTTCCCGGCAATTTCCTGTCTCGGTTCCCAGAAGGCAGGATGGACGATTAAACACGACAACTTCTTTGCCATGGGTTCCGGCCCGGCACGCGCTCTGTCTCTTCAGCCGAAACACACGTATGAAGTCATCGGATATGAAGACGAGTGTGACTGTGCGGTTATCTGTCTGGAATCCGACCGTCTGCCGAGTGCATCGGTGATGGACAGTATTGCAGAGAAATGCAAAGTTGACGCCGCAAACGTCTGCGCACTGGTCGCACCGACCTCTTCCATTGTCGGTTCAATTCAGGTTGCCGGACGCTGTGTTGAAACAGCAGTTTACAAACTGAATGAACTTGGATTCGATACCCGCAAGATTATCTCCGCGGCAGGAACTGCACCGGTTCCGCCGGTACGCGGTCCGAAACTCGCGATGGGTGTCACCAACGATGCAACCATCTACCACGGCCAGATCTGCCTGACGATGGATGCACCCGACATTGTAGACTACCTTGAAAAGATTCCGAGCTGTTCATCCAATGGATACGGCAAACCGTTTAACGAAATCTTCAAGGAAGCAGGATATGATTTCTATAAGATTGACAAGAGTCTGTTCTCACCGGCAGAGGTTGTCATTAATGAAGTTTCAACCGGCAAGGTCTACCATGTGGGTAAGATCGATGTTGATGTTACGCTGAAATCATTCGGCCTTGCATAAGCAAAAAAATGAGGGGGATATCCCCTGATTTTTTTCAAAGGTTTAATTAAGGTAGAGTGATTATCTAATAAGGTAAGTCGGACTCGTGGTCTAGGTGGTTATGACGCCAGCCTTACATGCTGGAGGTCAGGGGTTCGAATCCCTTCGGGTCCATTCGTTTTTATGGTTTCAATTGCAGTTATTGATTATGGTCTTGGCAATCTGCGCAGTGTAGTGCGCGGGATTTCAGCTGCCGGGGGACGTGCAGAGGTTACGGGCGATCCGGAACGTATTGCGGCAGCCGACGGTATTCTTCTTCCGGGCGTTGGCGCATTTGCGGAAGGAATGGAAAAAATAGCTCCGCTGATTCCGCTTCTGCGTGCACAGGTTCGTGCGAAAAAACCGTTGTTTGGGATTTGTCTCGGGATGCAGATGCTGCTTGAGGAAAGCGAGGAACACGGCGTGCATACGGGGTTGTCGTTTGTGCCGGGACGGGTTGTGATGTTTTCGCGCGCTGAAGGGCTGAAGGTTCCGCAGACGGGATGGAATACGATTACGCCGACCGGTGACCATCCGCTGTTTGACGGCGTGGACGACGGGACGTTTGTGTATTTTGTGCATTCGTATTATGCTGATACCACGCCCGCGGCAACGATTGCGGAAACTGAATACGGGGTGCGCTATGCGTCGGCGGTTGCGGCGGGAAACGTGATGGGCACCCAGTTCCATCCGGAAAAAAGCGGGGATGCAGGATTAAAAATTTTGAAAAATTTTGTATCTCTTTGTGAGTAGCCATTTATGAACGGAAGAACCCGAACAGCCCTTTCTTTTCAGCGACAACGGCCGAAATCACAATTGCTCCTTTCTTTTTCGGCGACTGCACGCCGAGACTCTTTCCCTGCGGCGGAATAAACCGGTCGCCTGTTTTTGTTCCCGCCGGTACGGTTATCTTAATCGTTTTATTAAACAGGAGCGTCAGCGGGATCTCACCGCCGCGCTCTGCCGCCTTCGCCGGTATATCCAGCGTGCAAATCAGATTATTCGTCTCTTCATCAATCTCCCAGCGCTCTTCCGGGACAACTTTCAGATTCACATACAAATCCCCGCGCGGTTTGCCGTCGACCGGCACCCCGAGCCCTGCCATACGGTAACGGCGCACACCGGGATAGACTTTTATGGTAATACGTTCGCCGGCGACCTTCATCGGGATTTTCCCTTTTCCGTATGCTGCAAGCGCCATTGAAATAGGATAATCGGCTTCAATATCGCCGCTCTTCTTTGCCATTCCCGACATCTTCTTTCCGCGGGGCCCGGATGATTCAGCAGCTGTTTTGGCAGATTCGGCTTCGGCCAGTTCGGCATCATAGGCGCTCCGCGTATCAGCGCCTGACAACACCTCATACGCCGCCATAATTTTGAGGAGCCGTTCGTTATATTCGTCTTTTTTTGCCTCGTCGTCACCGGCACGGTCGGGGTGAAACTGTTTTACCAGTGCAACATATGCCTTTTTAATCTGCTCGGGTGGTGCGTTCGGCAGCACCCCCAGCGTTGTATAATGGCTCTCTCCCATTGAACTATTATATAGGTTGCCATCTAAATAATTGCTATGTATATCGGCATAGATCACGGGACCACCTCATTGCGGTTCGCAACCGATACGGGGGACACCTTTAAAATTACCCGTGAGGCTGCAAAGAACTTTGACCTGTCCTATCTGGAACGTCTCTGTCCATTGGATGAAATTGAAGGTATCGCTCTTTGCTATTCGATGGGAGATAACTTCAATAAAATAACCGATCTCCGGTCGCTGAAAAACCGCGGCGTTATTACCCGCGACGGGGCCGGCCAGCACATCGGCGGCGGAACCAAAGTTTTTGATACTATCGCTGCGTCTTCATTGCCGGCGGTTGCATTTCCGGGCATTCACCGCGGTTCAGGCACCGATCCGCGCTTTACTGTTTATTCGCACCAGACCAGCCCGGAAAAACTCGGTATTGCCTATCTGGTAAAAGAACGCATGAACGAGACCACCTTTGTTGTCTCTGACATCAGTTCCAACACGGTCTCGCTTTTAATTGCCGACAACAAAGTCATCGGCGCGTTCGACGCCTGTGTATTTGCGCCCGGCACCCGTCACGGCGCGCTCGACGTCGACGCCATCCGTAAAATCGACGACGGCGAACTGACCGCAAACGAAGCGTTCACCACCGCGGGCGTCAGCTATCATCTGGAAGAAAAATATCAGAAGCCGGCAATTGCTATGTGGGCCGCCATGGAATGCGCGTCGCTTCTGCTCCTTGCGCCGCAGGCGTCTGTTGCGCTTGCCGGCAGCCTCGCTCCGGAACTCGCCGAAGAAATATCTGCGCTTCTTCAGCGGCCGGTTGCCGTCTTTGATGAATGGGCCGCGTCGCTGGGAATGGCACGTGCGGCGCGTGATGTCTTCTCCGGGGCAAAAGAAATCCTTGGCATCCCCGTCGCGCTGAAACGGCGATAATTATGCCATACTTTTTTTCAGCGCATACCTTTATCACACGCACCACCAAACAGCAAATTCATATTGATTAATCGTGATAAATATAAGGTGATATGAAAGAACTACGCATCCACGGAAGAGGCGGACAGGGTTCAGTCACCGCTGCTGAGTTAATTGCAACAGCAGCGTTCACTGCCGGCGTCTATTCCCAGGCATTTCCGGCGTTCGGAGTTGAGCGCCGCGGCGCGCCGGTGCAGGCCTTCGTCCGGTTCAGCGACGACACTATACGTCTGCGGAGTCAGGTATACGAACCGGATTACATCATCGTGCAGGACAGCACGCTCATTCGTGATGTCGACGTCTTTGCAGGCATGACAGACGGCGGCATTGCAATCATCAATACAGAGAAAAAAGGAACGTATAAAGTGCCGGCCGGCGTCAAGGTCATTACCATTGATGCAACCAGCATTGCCATGAAAGAGATCGGCCTGCCGATTACCAACACGACCCTGATGGGTGCGTTTGCAGCAGCCAGCGGTGAGATTACGCTTGAAGCTCTGGAAGGCGCTATTAAAGAGCGGTTCCCTGAAAAACTTGCGGCCTCTAACTTCCGCGCTGCAAAGTATGCATATGAACTGATTACGGGAGGGAATTACTAATGCCGCTTGGAATTGGATGCACCGCCCGTCCGGGCCAGAGCCGGAGCAACAAAACCGGTTCATGGCGGGTTTTCTATCCTATACTGGACAATTCAAAATGCACGAAATGCGGGACATGCCAGCTCATCTGTCCGGAAGGATGTATTGAGCAGCAGGCCGATAAGACCTATAAAATCGACCTTGATTTCTGCAAGGGCTGCGGTATGTGCGCCGCGGAATGTCCTGATAAAGCCAAAGCAATATCCATGCACATGGAGGAAAAATAAATGACACGTCATATTATGGAAGGGTCCATTGCGGTTGCCGAGACGGTTCGTCTCTGCCGTCCGCAGGTGATTTCCGCCTATCCGATTACCCCGCAGACCCATATCGTCGAAGGCCTTGCATCTATTGTAGCCGACGGGAGGCTTGATGCAGAATATATCTGTGTTGAGTCCGAGTTTTCCGCGTTGTCTGCCTGTGTCGGCGCATCTGCTGCCGGCAGCCGTGTCTATTCTGCAACCACCTCACAGGGTCTTGCCCTGATGGCCGAGGTTGTTTTCAACGCGGCAGGTATGCGTCTGCCGATTGTCATGGGCATTGCAAACCGTGCCATATCCGCGCCGCTTTCCATCTGGAACGATCAGCAGGATTCTATTATGATGCGTGATTCCGGATGGATTCAGCTGTATGCAGAGGATAATCAGGAAGCGCTCGATTTGCATATTCTCGCGTATAAAATCTGTGAAGACCACCATATTCTCCTGCCGGCGTTTGTCTGTTTCGACGGGTTTATTCTCTCTCATGTGTTTGAACCGGTTGATATTCCGACGCAGGAAGAGGTTGATGCGTTCCTCGGTCCGTTTACTCCGTATCAGAAAC
>CAZAWD010000015.1:0-12107 GCA_964488725.1 uncultured Methanomicrobiales archaeon
GAATTGCAGAAAATGCAAGATTTGCATCATCAGCTCCCGCGGTTTCATTGATGCTTGGCACCATACTTTTCCGCATAATGAGCAGACAGCCGTTGAATGCATACGTCGCATCATGTGCTGCTTCCCATTCTGCCATACGCCCGAAATATGATCGGTAGGTCTGCTCCATTGACGTAACGCGGTCGAAGCCGGGGTTTGGCTGGAGATCACCTGTTCCCGCGGCAAACTGCGGGTTACTTATGAGGTCACCTACCAATCGTTCTGCGCTACTGGCGTTCCAGACAAGGTCTGCATCAGTTGAGAAAACGATGTCATTCGAAGTCAGGGAGATGCCGGTATTAAGTGATTTGTTTTTTCCTTCACGTTCTTTATTTACATGAATTTTCCATTTATAGGTAACGCCGGTCAGTTCTTTTCGGGCAACCTGTTCCGTTTGGTCACTCGAACAATCCACAACGAGAACAACCTCTATTTTCTCCGGCGGGTAACTACAGCCGGTAATACTTTGTATTTTGCGGGCAATGTTTCTCTCTTCGTTATATGCACAAATAACAATAGAGATGTCGGGCAGATCTTCTGGCGCTAACGCGGCGTGAACCGAGGGTTTCTTTCCGAAGCTAACGCCGGCAAGATAGACAATATACGGGACTGCGGCGAGAACACATAACCCGAATCCCAGGAGAAGCGGCCAGACAAACATAATTCTATTATTCAGATTGTATTGCCAGACACTTAGAGATATTGATAAACTGCTTTGTTCACATCCACTTATTTTATCATATCATGTAACGAACATTATACATACTTACTCTTTCACGTGATAGAATGGATTTGAGTTTCTGGAACAATAAAAAATACCGGTATGGCATTATCGGGGCGCTTGTCCTTGCGTGTGCCATCATTGCACTGGTCATTCGCTCGCTACCGCTGAGCGTTCTTGCCGGAACCGGTGACATGATTGCAGGGCCGGATGCATGGTACAACCTGCGTTTAGTCGAAGTACTTCTTGCCAGCGGCGGATATATCGCATTTGAACCACTGACCCTCTTCCCGACCGGTCAGGACGTTGTCTGGGGTCCGCTGTTTACCTACATCTCGGCACTATTTGCCATGGTCGCCGGTGCCGCAACCCGCGTTGATCTGGTCACTGCTGTCTCATGGGCACCTGCGGTGCTTGGCGCACTTATGGTGCCGGTCATGTATTTCCTCGGCAAAAAACTTGGCGACTGGAAAACCGGCATCATTGCCGCCCTCTTCATTGCCGTAATCGGGGGACAGTTTTTCTCCCGTTCGCTCTACGGTCATTTCGATCACCACGTCGCAGAAACATTATTCTCAACAGTATTCTGTCTCTGTTACGTCCTCAGCCTGACCTCTCTGCAAAAACACACCGTTGACCTGAAAAATAAATCAACGCTGAAACTACCGCTTCTCTATGGCGCCGTCACCGGAATTGCATATTTCCTCGGACTGCTGACCATGACAACGATCGTCGTCTTTGGTTTCTTTGCTGCCGTCTTCACACTGATTCAGTTTATTCTGGATTACAAATCAGGCAGACCAACCGAATATTTACTCTGGCTGAATCTGCTGACATTCGGTATTGCGGCTGTAGGTCTTCTTATCCATGGGATTCAGGAACTCAGTTTCACCTACACCACCTACTCCCTTGGCCTCTTTCTTGCACAGATACTGGTGATTGTAGGGACCATTTTCCTGTATCTCATGACCCGGGTGGTTACCCGGCTGGCAAAACCATGGTATTATTACCTTGGTTCAATCGTCATACTGGCGGTTGCCGGCACCCTTGTTATCTGGGCTGCACTTCCTGATCTATTCAACGCCATGGCAGGGCAGCTTCTTGGCTTCTTCGTCAACAATGCCACTGCGGCAACCGTGCAGGAGATGGCCTCGTGGTCCATCGAAGGTGCCATGTCATCCTTCAACTGGGGTATAATTCTGGCCATTGCCGGATTTATCATCCTCATCTGGCAGGTCATCCGCCGTGAAACACCGGCCGCCCTTTTTGTCCTCATCTGGACACTGTTCATGTTCCTTGCAACCCAGGCCCATATCCGCTGGGAATACTACCTTGCAGCAAACATCGCACTGCTTGCCGCGGTCTGTGTTTCATGGGCAATTTCATTTGCAGCGCATGATGTAAAACTCCTCATTGCCAACTTTGCAAAGAGAAACAACACACCGGCACCGACCGAGCCTCAGGCCAAAAAAGGAAAAACACCTGCAAAACAGACATCCTCGCCCTCAAACCGTCCGGATGTCCTTAAGATAACCACGCTTGTTGTTGTCCTGATAATTGCCGTTGCCTTCACCGGCATATCTGCCGTTTCCGCTGTACAGACATCTGCAGCATACGGAACCGGTGGCGGAACCGAAAAAGACTGGATTGCTGCATGCGAATGGCTGTCCGAAAACACTCCGGAAACCGGCATTGACTATACCACCCTCTACAAGAAAGATGGCTTCACCTATCCTGACGAAGCCTACGGAGTCATGTCGTGGTGGGACTACGGCCATTACATAACGACCATCGGCGACCGCATTCCAAACAGCAACCCGTTCCAGGCCGGCGTTACCGGTGAGTATGGCGCGGCAGCTGTTCTGACCAGTGGCAACGAAACCGCCATCGTTGAAAAACTCAACCATCTCGGAACAAAATATGTCATGACCGATTACCAGATGGCAGGAAGCAAATTCGGTGCCATGACCGTCTGGAACGATACTGCATTGCAGATCTCTCCCTACTACACCTACATGCTTCAGCAGGGAACCACAGGATCCGGTTACTCCATCGTCTCCGCTGCAACCCCGCAGTATTACAACACGCTGACCACCCGCCTTCAGAACTTTGACGGTTCATATACCGAGGCCGGCGCTGTCACTCTTGTTGTCGGCGATTCCAGCGCAGGATACGGCTATCCGGTTGTTTCCTATACCAAGGCCTACGCAAATGCCGATGAGGCATGGACCGCAGCTGATGCATACAATGCAAAAGACAGCAACATCAACAGCGGAAAATATGCATATGTCGTAAGCAACCCTACCAACATTACGGATTATTTCCTGCCGAATGTTGATGTGCCGGCGCTCAAACACTTCCGCTTAGTCTATGAATCAGACACCTATCTTGTCCCGATGAACAGCTATCAGTATTATCAGACGGACGCCAACGGCGGCGGAACTGCATGGGTTAAAACATTTGAGTATGTAACCGGTGCCGTAATCAAAGGCGAAGGTATCATCAGCATTGACGTAACCACCACCAACGGCCGTACGTTTACCTACCGCCAGCAGAGTGAAAACGGACAGTTTGTTGTTCCATATGCGACCGGTCAGACCGGCGAGATAAAAACCGGTGTCTATACCATTGAAGGAACCGCTCAGACGTTTGCAGTCTCCGAAGAGGCTGTGCAGAACGGTCTTTCAATCAACTAACCTTTTTTTCATCAGACATCCACACCTTTATCCGGTTATACGCTGAAGTATATTCATACATGAGCGGGTTTGAAATCGGTCAGACCGTGCGGTATTCACGTACCGGGACCGTTGGAAAAATAGTTTCCTTTGCTGATATTGAAGGAAACAAGTTTGCTGAAATTGACGCCACCGGGCTTCTCTATCGTCTGGATCAGCTTATTGTTATTCACGATGAGATCAAAGCTGCCCCGGCCGGGCGCAATTCACGTCAGGACGCAGCAGAAGAACAGGCAAAACTTCAGGAGATGCAGGAAACCGCCTGGCAGAATACTGACCAGAGCTGTGAAGGCGGCGGATAAATAAAGCACACAGCTATATCTGTCTTGAAGTCAACTATATAAGGAATAAGGAGGTTTTGGTTTCTTTGCACGATCCTACAATACCAAATGTAAATATCGGCGTTGTCGGCCATGTTGATCACGGCAAGACGACTTTAGTTGGTCATCTGACCAACTCATGGACAGACCGTCACAGTGAGGAGCTGAAGCGGGGAATTTCTATCCGGCTCGGCTACGCTGATGCTACGTTTTATAAATGCCCAAAATGCGGCGGAGATAGCAGCTGGCACCATACAGATGTATGCCCGGTCTGCGGTGAAAAACTGGAGCCGGTCCGGTCGGTATCATTTGTTGATGCACCGGGTCATGAGACTCTTATGGCAACAATGCTTTCGGGCTCTGCGATTATGGACGGGGCGATGCTTGTTATTGCTGCCAACGAATCCTGCCCCCAGCCGCAGACGAAAGAACATCTGATGGCTCTGGAGCTTACCGGTATCAAAAACATCGTTATCGTCCAGAACAAAATTGATGTTGTCCCCCAAAAACAGGCTCTTGAAAATTATAAACAGATAAAAGCATTCGTGCGCGGGACCGTTGCTGAGAATGCACCGATTATCCCGGTGTCTGCGCAGAAAGGAATTAATTTCAGTATGCTCATCGCCGCTCTAAACAATGTCATTCCTGATGCTGAGCGTGATAGCGCAGTAAGCCCTGTCATGCTGATTGCCCGTTCGTTTGATGTTAACCGTCCCGGCAGTTCATGGAAAGAGATTAAGGGCGGTGTCATCGGCGGTTCACTGATTCGTGGAGAGTTCCACGAAGGCGATGAGATTGAAATCCGACCCGGGCGGCAGTATATGTCTGAAAATAAGGCGAAGTGGGAGCCTATCGTTACCAAAATCACCTCTATCAATAAGGCCTCCCATAAAGTCCAGACCGCAACGCCCGGCGGCCTGTCTGCTATCGGAACAAAACTTGATCCGGCAATTACCAAAAGTGATACGCTGGTCGGACAGGTTGCCGGTGTTTCCGGAGCGCTCCCTCCGGTGTGGGATCACCTGAAGTTTGAAGTCAGACTGATGGACCGTGTGGTTGGCGCCGCCTCTGAACTGCATATCGACCCGCTCCGGCTGAAAGAGCCGTTGATGCTGTCAGTCGGCACAGCCGTAACGGTCGGAGTCGTAACCGCAACAAAGAAAAATATGGCCGAAGTCATGCTGAAACGTCCGGTATGCGCTGAGCTTGGTTCCCGGATTGCAATCAGCCGTCAGGTCGGAGGCAGATGGCGGTTAATCGGAATGGGTGTTCTGAGCGAGTAAACGTCGTTTTGGACACCAATGCCCTTATGATGCCGGCACAGTTTGGTATAGATCTTTTTTCCGGTCTTACTGAACTTCTCGGTGCATATAACGCGCTCATACCTGCTGAGGTGGTGTATGAACTGCGCGGCCTTACGTCGGGGACGGGCAAAAATTCCGCGGCTGCACGATTCGGATTGACTGTTGCGCGGCGCTGCAGCCTTCTTCCTCCCCGTGATGAAGCGGTTTCGGTTGATGATAAGGTTGTCATTAATGCGCGTGAGTTTAATGCTGTAGTAGTTACTAATGATAGAGGATTAAGGAAAAAACTCAGTGACCGGGGTATCCCGGTTGTTGTTCTGCGTTCCCGGCGCAGGTTAGAGTTAATTGGGAAATAAGTGATTCGGCGAGAGAATGAAGACATGTATTATAAACTGAAACTAAACGATAAAGTCAGAGTCCCCCCGGAACGTATGGGAGAAGATCTCCACACCGTAATTCTGGATGTTCTGCAGGAGCAGTTTGAGGGCAGTGTAGATAAAGAGATGGGTATTTTTATTGCAGTAACCGGCGTTTTACGCGTTGGTGATGGTGAAATTATCTATAGTGACGGCGGGGTCTACTATGATGTCGACTTTGAAGCTGTTGTTCTGCGTCTGGCACTGCAGGAAATTCTTGAAGGTATCGTTGTTGAGACCACAAGTTTTGGTGCATTCATTTCCCTTGGTCCGATTGATGCAATGCTGCATATGAGTCAGATCTCGGATGAATATATCGATTATGATGAAAAGAACTCGCGTCTTGTCTGTAAAGATTCCGGCCGCACCCTTGGTGTCGGTGATACGGTGCGCGCGCGGGTGGTTGCACTTTCATTAAATGAACGCGATCCGCGCGAGTCAAAGATAGGATTAACGATGCGTCAGCCGGGTCTTGGAACGCTTGCATGGCTTGAAGAAGAGTGTAATCGTGATGCTGCGGAAAAGAAGGAGATGTTCTGAATGGCAGCTGTTCGCGCGTCTCAAAAGAAAGTTCTGCAGGCATGCCGTACCTGTCATAAAATTCTTGAAGCCGACAAGACGATATGTCCTGAGTGTCAGGGGTCTGCGTTGACGCCTGAATGGTTTGGGTATCTGGTCATTATTGATGCGGCTCATTCAGATGTTGCACAGAAAATGAATATCGAATATAACGGACGTTACGCCATTAAGGTCAGATAATGCTGACCCTTCCCCCGGAGTGCCGCGGTCTTTTTAAAAAGCCGTTCGGCCTCCTGTATCCTGAATTTTCAGATGTTGTTTCAAAACTCGACGGCCGATGTTTCTGTACGGTCGGAGATGTTGTTACTCAAAATGCCTTTTTACATAATTTACGTCCCGATGTTTCTGTAATTGACGGGGTAACCAAGCGGTGCCGTTGTGTTTCCAAACCTGCCTTGCCGGATCATGTTTTACGGGTAACAAACCCGGCCGGGACGATTACCGATGAGCTGGTGGATACTCTTCGCCAGGCTGTTGAGATGCGCCCCTCTGTGGTGATGGTGGATGGGGAAGAAGATCTGGCGGTTCTGCCTCTTGTAGAAATCCTTCCTGATTCTGCGGTAATTCTGTATGGACAGCCGGATGAAGGGGTGGTTTTCTGTGAGGTGAATGATGCGTTGCGTCAAAATGCCCGTAAACTGCTGGACTGTTTTGCCGGGTTGTGACGCGAGTATTAAATAGCCAGCATCCCTATAATTATGGGATATCGATGGAGATTAAGATCACCTCTAATACCAGAAATGAGCTCCTGAGCCGGAGTGAGGTTGCATTTACCGCAAGTTATGACGGTGCAACCCCGTCGCGCGCAGATCTCAGCGCAAAAATTGCAGCTCTGCAGAACGCCCCGGTCGCAAATGTTGTCCTTTCCCCCCTTGAAGGTCGGTTCGGACAGCGGGCGATCGCCGGAGTTGCACGGATTTATGATAATGCCGATGCTCTGAATGCAACTGAACGCGCATTTTTAATTGCACGCGGTCAGCCGAAAGCACAGACTGAGGGTGAGTAAAGATGGCAAAGAAACCGGAAAAGAAAGAAGCACCCAAACGCAGTGCTCTCTATTCGGTGGACAATCAGGGTAAAGCAACGACCACCCATCGTAACTGCCCCCGCTGCGGCGCCGGCGTCTTTATGGGCGAACACGCAGACCGGTTCGCATGTGGAAAGTGCGGATACACTGAGTTCAAGCAATAAAATAAAAATCATGCCCGAAAAAAGGGTTCTCGGTATTGAAGGGACGGCATGGAACTTCAGTGCCGCTATTTTTGATGACGATCTGGTCTGTTTACATTCTGCGCCGTATGTGCCGCCTTCCGGCGGTATTCACCCGCGCGAAGCAGCCCAGCATCATGCCGCTGTTGCCGCCGACGTAATTGCGCAGACACTTGCCGAGGCCAACGGGCCGCTCGATGCGATTGCATTTTCAATCGGCCCGGGCCTTGGTCCGTCACTGCGAACGGCGGCTACAACCGCGCGGACGCTTGCCTTGAAATTCGGCGTGCCGCTTATCGGTGTAAACCATTGTGTCGCGCATGTTGAAATCGGCCGGTGGTATACAAAGTTTGAGGACCCGATTGTGCTGTATGCATCGGGTGCAAATACTCAGGTTCTCGGGTTTCTGAACGGACGATACCGTATCTTTGGCGAAACGCTGGATATCGGCCTTGGCAATGCTCTGGATAAGTTCGCGCGCAGCCATAATCTCCCCCATCCGGGTGGTCCGCTCATTGAGATGATGGCAAAGGACGGGTCGTATGTTCCACTTCCGTATACAGTGAAAGGAATGGACCTTGCTTTTTCCGGTCTGATGAGTGCGGCAAAGGATGCGACTGCCCGCGGTGCGCGTATGGAGGATGTCTGTTATTCGTTTCAGGAAACAGCGTTTGCCATGTGTGTCGAGGTTACGGAACGCGCGCTTGCCCATACCGGAAAAGACGAGGTGATTCTCGTTGGCGGGGTCGGTGCAAACGCGCGCCTTCAGGAGATGCTGAAGGTCATGTGTGAGGAGCGCGGTGCCCGGTTCATGGCGCCTCCACGGACGTATATGGGCGATAACGGCGCAATGATTGCATATACCGGCAAAATAATGCTGGAAGCCGGTTCAACTATTTCAATTGCCGATTCAGTGGTTAATCCGCATTACCGCTCTGATCAGGTCGAAGTTACCTGGCGCGCGGACGCGGGCGAGCTGTTTGCACCCGGTCAGTCGGAAACTGCCGAGCGCGGTGCGGAAGCGTCAGTGAATCTGGACGGTACGGATGCGGTAAAAACCCGTTTGTCCAAGGGATATCGCGCGCCGGAACTTGACCATCATCTGATAGCCGAGCGTACCCGGGCCGAAGCGCGCTGTATCACTGCTGCGCGACGCGCAGGTGTTCCGGTTCCGGTTATCCGCGATGTTACGGACACATCAATTGTAATGGAAAAGCTGGATGGTGATGTGCTGAAATATGTTATTACACCCGATTATGCGCGTTGCGCGGGTGAAACCGTTGGACGGCTTCATACTGCGGGACTGGTTCACGGTGATCTGACCACCTCGAATATGATCTGGAAGGGCGGGCGCGTCTATCTTATTGATTTCGGGCTGTCCCAGATGACTGAGGAGATTGAACCGCGCGGGGTGGATATTCATGTTCTGTTCCAGACGCTGGAAAGCACAACTGAACACCCTGAGGAACTGCGCACGGCTTTTGTTGATGGATATACTTCGGTATTTTCCGATGCGGCAGAGGTTCTTTTGCGCGAGCATGAGATTGAACTGCGCGGGCGATATCTGTGATTACGGTCGTTACCGGAAACAAAGGTAAAGCGGCCGAGGTCGCGGCCTTTTTTGAAGGGGTTGTTGAGGTTACCCACACGCCCTTTGAAGCGGTTGAACCACAGTCGGATAGTATTTGTGAGATTGCGGGATCTAAAGCCGAGCAGGCCTATGCCGCGCTTTCCGTGCCGCTTATCGTGGATGATACCGGTCTTTTTATCAGTGCTCTAAATGGCTTTCCCGGCCCGTTTGCTGCCTATGTTCAGGATAGCGTTGGTAATGCCGGCATTCTCCGGCTGATGAACGGCATTGAAAACCGCCGTGCATACTTTGCAACGGCTATTGCCTATGCTGATTTTGATGGTATCAGAATCTTTGAAGGGCGGGTGGACGGCACTATTTCCCACTCCTCACGCGGAACAGACGGGTTTGGATATGACCCTATTTTTGAGGTTGGGAATAAAACGCTTGCCGAGATGTCTGTTGCGGAAAAGAATCAGGTATCTCACCGCGCCCGTGCACTGAAAGCGTTCCGCAACTGGTATCTGACGCGTGAGATGTAGACGAACCCAACGGAATTGTTAATATCACAGACAGCACACAATATTAGAACTAAAATATCGGGGTTATATATTATGAGATTCCCAGAAGCAGAAGCAAGACTCCTTAATGTCAAAGTTTGTATGAAATGCAATGCACGTAACGCCATTCGCGCGACCACCTGCCGTAAATGCGGCTCCAGCTCTCTTCGCCCGAAGAACAAAGAAAGAAAGGCGTAATCTTTTCTTTCTCAATTATTACCGGTGCGTATTTTTTCGCACTATTTTATTTTCAGAACAGGTAAACCGCATATGAGCATACTGCATAATTCACATACCCGTCTGTGGGCGATTTCGCTTTTTGTAATTATAGCAATCGTTGTTTGTATTATTTGTAATCTGGCAATCGAACAGCATATGACGTGGCTTGTGTATCCTGTCTGTTCGCTGATGTTTGGGTGGGGTGTATTTGTTCCGCTTATTTACCGGGGAAAGAAAGGACTGAAACTATCTCTGGCTCTTCTTACTGCGCTGATTCTGCCATACCTGTTGGTTATGGAACAATGGACGCGGACAACCGGGTGGTTTATTCCGATTGCA
The DNA here is from genome assembly GCA_964488725.1 of uncultured Methanomicrobiales archaeon. Classification (GTDB taxonomy): domain Archaea; phylum Halobacteriota; class Methanomicrobia; order Methanomicrobiales; family Methanocorpusculaceae; genus Methanocorpusculum. The sequence continues at coordinate 10,012 of CAZAWD010000015.1, forward strand.
TTTCCTATAGCTATAGCGCTGATAATCTATATCTGGGGGTTATATGTGTTTATTTCACGGTGTAAAAACCCCTGGCATATCGGTTCAGTCGCGCTTGGGATGGCAGGTGTTTTGTCGCTTGCAGTATATTTTGCGATTTTATTTCTTTCAGGTCTTGAAATGTTTCCATGGGGGTGGATTTCATTCGGGTCGGCGCTTGGTCTTTCCGCACTGGTGTTTGCTGCCGGTATAATCCGGCATCGGGCCGGCACCTGACTTTTTTGAGTTACAAATCACAACTCTAAATTACTTGCAGCATAATACTATGAATTATGTTTGAAGATGAGCAAAACACAGACGATGAAATTACTACTGAAGAGTTGACCGATCTGGCCTTTGGCATGTTTACCATCTTCACCGAACGGCATCTGGAGGCAGAAGGCACGTATCTGTTTTCCGAGGTGCAGGCGGGTCGTGATCTGGCGTCAGTCTGTTCTGCCCTGATTCCTGATTTTGAGGGAATTTATCCGATGCTTGCCGAGCCGCTGGCGATGTTTGGCAGTCCTGTTGACATTGCAGCATTTTATCAGTATGGCGAGGGTATTATTCCAACGAAGACTACCCATTCGTATTGGATTCAACAGAGTAAACCCGGCATTGTGTCAGATGCAGTGGGGTTGGAGCAGGCAGGTAAATGGCTGATTTTTATCGAGCCGTCACTGGTTGATGAGGCATGGATCAAAGTCCGCAATGCAACGGTTGCCGGCGAGTTGGGAATTGGTGCGAAGGTCAGTACGTCAAAGGAGAATAATGATTCGCGCGATGATCGTAAGGTGATTTATATTTTTACTGCCAACTGGGCGGATGAGGCGGATGTCATGCGGGTTCGTGAAGGGCTGAAACGACTTGGGTTTACCGATCGCATCGGATATAAACGAAATCTTGATACCTATGCGGGTGAGTACCGCGAGAAAGGAAAACGGGTTACGTATTATTCGGTCTGATTTTCACACACTTTTTTGGAGGAGATGAGAAAGTTATTATTTCCTTATTAGCTATTTATATAATACTATGATTTGGAAACGTGATAGCGGACTTATTGGCCGTCAGATTGCTGCATGGGCAATTATGCTTCTGCTCTATGTGGCAATTATTTATGTGGCAATGATGTTTCTGCACGGCGTATGGCTGTATCTGATTCTGGGAATTGTATTTATCTCGGCGTTTGTGCAGTTTTTCTTCTCGGATAAGATTGTTATGGCAACGATGAAGGTCAGGGTCGTGGATGAAGATGAGGAGCCGAAACTTTATAGCATGATTCGTCGTCTTGCTGATGAGGCAAATCTTCCAATGCCGAAGGTGGGTATTATTGAACACCGCGCGATGGCAAACATCCCAAATGCATTTGCAACCGGCCGGAGCCCGCGTCATGCGGTTATTGCGGTGACGCCAAAGATCCGGTATCTTCTGACGGATGCGGAGCTTGAAGCTGTTCTGGCACATGAGATGTCGCATGTGAAGAACCGTGATATGCTGACGATGACGATTGGCAGTTTTGCGGTGATGCTTGCATCGGCAATTCTGAATAATGCGTTTATGATTGCACTGTTTGGAGGTATGCGCGATAATAATGAAAATGGCGGGGGTGTTGTTGTGTATATTGCAGCGATGGCGCTGACGTTTGTTGTGTATCTGGTTGGAACGCTGGTGACGATGGCAATCTCACGCTACCGTGAGTTTTCAGCAGATCGCGGCAGCGGATATCTGACACGTAACCCTGATGCGCTTATTAGTGCTCTGCGTAAGATCAGTGAGGGTGTGGATGCTGCACCAGTTGATGCCAAGCGTGAGGTTTCCGGTTCAAATGCATTTTACATTATTCCGGCGATTTCAGGGGAGTCGGTTATGGAGTTGTTCTCAACACATCCGTCGCTTGAGAAGCGTATTGAGAATCTGGAAAAAGTTCGTGCCGAGATACGGGGCTATTAATCCCTTATTTTTTAGAGAGATTAATTCGACAGGTTTAATAGTAAAAAGAGATAATATATGTAACGCAAAGCAGGCACTGATGGTCTAGAGGTATGACTTTGGCCTTCCAAGCCAATAGCCCGGGTTCG
>CAZAWD010000016.1:0-11997 GCA_964488725.1 uncultured Methanomicrobiales archaeon
CATTGGAAATACATCCAGCAGCAGCGGCAGCAGTCCGGAATGATCCTGTTCGGCATGCAGACACACGATGTAATCGAGTGAGTTCTGGTCAAGCCTCATGAGATTCGTAATGAAATCCGCTTCGTCATGCGGCTCACCGGTATCAATCAGTGCAACTTTATCACTTCCTTTCACGAGATATGCATTATAGCTGCTCCCGCGGGGGGTTGGCATTATTGCATCGAAGTACCGGAGATCCCAGTTAATGGTTCCGACGGAGAAGATGTTCTCCACTATCTCACGGGCTGCCATTGGAATTACACCTTTTTAAACTGTGCTTTTCCTGCGCCGCAGATCGGACATTTCCAGTTGTCTGGAAGTTTCTCAAACGGGGTTCCCGCAGGGTACATGATTCCTGCGCCTTTTTCCGGGTCATATACGTATCCACAGATAGTACAACGGTATTTATCCATTTTTAATCAGTCCTTCCTTACTTTTGTAAGGATATATATTAATATCAGCTTATAGGATAATAATGTCTCGCAACGGGTAATATTAACATAGGCAAACGCCCAATAGTATTCTATCAGTATGGCGAGCGTGAGTCTTCGACGATACGGGCAGATAGCGGATGTCCTTGTAAAGTACGGGTTCGGGTATTATCTCAATGAGTTATTCCCCGGTTTTATTACTGCCAGAAAAGCACAGACCGATGAGTTCAGCGGGTATACGACGTATGCCCGTATACGTATGGCTCTGGAAGAGCTCGGCCCGACGTTTGTAAAGTTCGGGCAGCTGATGAGCACCCGGACTGAGCTGTTTCCGGCTGAAATGATTGAAGAGCTGTGTAAATTACAGGACCGGGTGGGTGTTGTGCCGTTTGATAATGTCATTCCCACGCTCGATTTGTATATCCCCGACTGGCGCGATATTTTTACGTCGGTCGATCCAAAACCGCTTGCCGCTGCTTCCATCTCGCAGGTCTACCGCGCAGTAATCCGCGACGGGACAGTTCTTGCTCTTAAGGTTCAGCGCCCTCATATCCGCGACCGGATAGAACAGGATGTTTCTCTTCTCCGGTCTCTTGCCCAGCTTCTGGAAGATAAGAAACCTGAGTTGAGGATGTATAATCCGGTGTCTCTTGTGGATGATTTTGGCATTCAGATTCGTAAAGAGCTTGATTTTACCCGTGACGGTATGAATGCCGAACGGCTGGCACGAAATATGAAGGCTTCCGGCCTGCCGCACATTAAAGTCCCGAAGATTTACTGGGAATATTCAGGCAAAGAACTTCTTGCGATGGAGTTTGTTTCCGGGGTTAGAAGCGATGATCTTGATGCTATTGTAGCAATGGGCATGAATCCCAAAGAGCTTGCAAGTATCGGACTGAAAGCGTTTATGGTTCAGATTTTCCAGAACGGATTTTATCATGGTGATCCTCATGCAGGTAATATCCGTATTTCCCCGCAGGGCGATATTGTGTTCCTTGATTTTGGTGTCTGCGGTGTGCTGATGAAGGATATGCGTAATAAGTTTATTTCGCTGATGCTTGCGTTGTTTTCAGCGGATACTGATCTGACTATACGTTATATTAAAAATCTCGGGGTGAAGGTTCCGCAGGAAGGTATTGATGAGTTCCGCGGTGAGTTGTATCTGGCACTTCAGGATTTTAAGGAGATGGGTGCCCAGATGAATTTTTCCGGGTTGCTTGGTTCCATTCAGGATATGTTTCAGGCAAATAATATACGGGTCCCTCCGAATATTATGCAGCTCCTGAAGGCTTTGATGCTTGTTTCCAATGTTGCGTTTACGCTTGATCCCGAACTTGCGTTTGCCGAGGAGGCTGAGCCGTATCTGAAGAAGCTGATAGCAGATGATCTAAAGGATCCGGAAAATATGCATAAGCGGCTGATGGAAGCCAAGGTGCGGCTTGAGGATCTGGCGCAGGTTCCCAAACAGCTGAGCGGTGTTCTTGAGATGGCGTCGGAAGGTAAACTTAAGGTTGATATTTCAGCGGCTGAGGTGGGGCGGCTGAGTGATACGATCAGCAGTTCGATTGATAAGCTGGTTATCGGTCTGATTATGGCATCGATTGTTATCGGACTGTCTTTGGTTGTTATGAGTCAGAATTTTACAATGGAATTTATTCCGATTATTGCGTATATTGCGGCGGTTGCAATTATCGTTATTGTTTTCTGGAAGATGCGTGCACGGGTTAAGAAACACCGTGATTAATATCTCTGTTTTTTTCCGGTTTATTTTTGTTCCCGTTCGACAAGTATATTTCAGAGAAGAGGAATAGATAATAGTAGTATTTCGTTTTGGATAATTGAATCATCATGACTGATATAACAATGAAACAGAGGCTCCAGGCTTTTGGAATTAAAAAGATTCTTAAGTATCTGGATGCGAACCCGGATGAAAATATTCCAAAGGTTCTTGATTGGGTGGAGAAGCTCGACCGGAATAATACACTGGACGGTCCGTTGCCGACGGTTAAACGTGTTCTTTCTGACAAGGAGGGTATCTGGTATAAGTTTGTCCGTGATCTGTATTCGGATGTGGACGATGATTTCCGCCGAAAGTTTTTTGAGAATTTTGTGGTGAATGCGGTTATTCTCGGCCGTGAGAAGAAGATTAAGATGCGGGATGAGGAAGGCTGTAATATTCCGTGGGCTATTCTTATGGATCCGACGAGTGCCTGTAATCTGAAGTGTATCGGGTGCTGGGCGGCGGAGTACGGGCACCGTATGAGTCTGACGCTTGATGAATGGGATTCAATTATCGAGCAGGCAAAGGCGATGGGGACGTATTTCTTTATCTATTCCGGCGGGGAGCCGCTGGTTCGGAAAAAAGATATTATTACGATGTGCGAGAAGCACAGTGATTGTATTTTCCTGTCGTTTACGAACGGTACGCTGATTGATGAGGAGTTTGCGCAGGAGATGCTCAGAGTCGGCAATTTTGTTCCGGCTATTAGCGTTGAGGGTGATGCGGCCTCGACGGATGCCCGCCGCGGTGAAGGGGTGTATGCCCGTCTGACGAAAGCAATGGCAATTTTAAAATCACATAAGCTTCCGTTCGGAATTTCATGTTGTTATACCAGTCAGAATATTGCGTCGGTCGGCAGTGATGAGTTTATTGATGATATGATTGCGAAGGGTGCGAAGTTTGCATGGTTCTTTACGTATATGCCGGTTGGAAAAGATGCGGTGCCGGAGCTTCTGGCAACGGCTGATCAGCGTGAGCATATGTATCGGCAGGTTCGCCATATCCGTTCGACCCGCCCGATTTTTGCGCTTGATTTCTGGAATGACGGAGAGTATGTGGAGGGATGTGTTGCCGGCGGGAGGTTCTATCTGCATATTAATGCAAACGGTGATATTGAGCCGTGTGCGTTTATTCATTATTCGGATTCTAATATCCGTACCAAAACACTGCTCGAGGCGTATAAGTCGCCGCTGTTTATGCAGTATCGTGCGAATCAGCCGTTTAATCACAATCATCTGCGCCCGTGCCCGTGTCTTGATAATCCGGAGAAGCTGGTTTCAATGGTGGAGACATCAGGTGCAAAGTCGACGGATATGCAAAATCCAGAGGATGTGCGGGAGTTGACGGCGAAGTGTAAGGATGTTTCCGATGCGTGGGCTGTTCGTGCCGACGGGCTCTGGAAGGAGAATCGTGCGGCGAAGGCGGCAGCAAAGGAAGCTCTGGCAGCTAAACAGAAGAAATAATTTTCAATATCTTATCTTTTTTTGTGGCGGCAGGTTTATACTGTGTCTGCACCCACTGTTTATACAGATGAAGGCGGTTGTTGTATATAAGTCGAAGTACGGCACGACAAAGCAGTATGCGGAATGGATTGCCGAGGATCTGCATGCGGATATTTTTGAGGCTGATATGTTTCATGCGGATGATTTTGAAAAATATGATACGGTTATTTTTGGGGGCGGGGTGTATGTGGGATCAATTCTTGGAATTGCGATGGTGATGAATAATATGGGGATTCTCCGTCATAAGAATACGTTTGTGTTTACGGTTGGTCTGGATTCGCCGGAGAATGATTGTCATATGGAAAATCTTCTGGAGAAGAATTTTACTGATGAGATGAAGAAGAAGATTCATGTGTATCATTTTTCTGGGGCGATTGAGTATGAGAAGCTGACGTTTGTGCATAAGATGATGATGAAGATGGTGAATGCGTCGATGCGTGAAAAGCTTGATCTGCATCAGAATCATGTGTCACGCGAGGCGGTTGCGCCGCTGGTTCTGGCAGCGGAGGTGTTTGGTCGTGAGTGAGGTGTTGTATGATACGCCGCGGCTTTTGATTGAGAAGAAGCCGGTGCATCTGCCCAACGGAAAGGATCGTGAGTATCTGTTTGTGCAGCCGGTGCCGGCGGTGTGTATTCTGCCGGTGGATGATGAGTTTGTGTATCTTATCCGGCAGTATCGTGCGGTGATTGATGAGTATATTCTGGAGGTGGCAGCAGGAGGGATGGATCACGCGGGCGAGGATGTACGGGCGGCGGCGGACCGGGAGCTTGCCGAGGAGCTGCGGATGAAGGCGGCAGAACTGATTCCGCGGGGGTATGTGTTTTCGTCGCCGGGGTTCTGCACGGAGAAACTGTGGTTGTTTGAGGCACGCGGTCTGTCCCGCTGTGAGGAGTTTTCGATGGATGAAGATGAGATTATTGAGCCGGTGCGGGTGCGCCGTGATGAGGTATTTTCGATGATTCGCGAGGGAAAAATTGTGGATGCGAAGACGATTGCGTTGCTGACACGGGTTCTGACGAAGTAGTTATTTTAGAAGAAGGAGGAGTTCGGTTCGGATTTCTTCATCATTTTTTATTGCGCTAAGCAGTTGTGTTTTGAATTTTGTTTCGGCGGGGCAGATGGTGGTTTGATCCCGTTCAAGTTTTTCTTTTATGGCGCGGCGGATGAATTCCATTGAGGTGATGCCGGTGCCTGAAACGAATTCATCGATTTCGTTTTTGAGTAAGGACGGCATGCGGATGGTTACCTGCAGGTCGTTTTCAGGCTTTGACATGCCTTATGTGTTTCTTTTTGAATGTCTTATTCTCTGGGAACGTCTGTAGCTTTCAATGAATGTCTTTATATCTTTATTAATATTTTGATGGAGTCAGTCAGTGTTTACACAAAAGTCAATTCTGTCCAACGAATGGAGGGTTGACAGGGCGGGCTCAACATTACGTTCCCCAGAATCTTAATCACCTCCCGCCCCCAATATACTTCCTCATATGAACATCCTCACCGGACTATCCCACCTCCTTTTCAACCAAAAGGAATTCTTTGAGCACGACGCCCCGAAAGGAATCAAGCTCCCCCTTCTCATAACCGTCATCTACTCCTTTGTCGCCATACTATCCACGCTTCCTGCCGTCTCCGGCCTCATGACCAGCGTCCCCGATGGATTGGGAGGAGTTATCATCGTGACTTCGGTAGTCAGCACGGTCATCACCATCCTCATCTCATGGCTCATCGTAGCACTCATCTTCTTTGCCCTCGTAAAAATCATCGGATACGCCACCTGCTCATACAAAGACGTCCTTGGCGTTACCGGCTACGTCTCGGCCCTTCTCATCATCTACTCCCTTATAACCTATCTGGTCTCCTTCATAGGAACTCCCAACACCTTAGTAACCCTCATCCTCAGCGGCGTCTTCCTCCTCTGGTCCATACCCGTCTGGTACTTCGGTCTCCTCTCCGTTTGCGGCGACATCCCCCGGAAAAAAATAATTATCAGCATTGCAATACCCGTCATCATCATGGTCATCACCTCGGTCGTATCATACGCCATGACCCTTGGTGTCGCTGCTGCAGTGTAAAAACAATTTACTCTATTTTACTTCCCGCTCATCTCTTAGCACCATCGCTCCGGCCAGCTGGGCTGCTGCCATCTTTCCCGTCATCGCCACAATCTCCTCAGGCGTCCGGCAAATTTCACCCTGAATCCACCGTTCAACAATACCGCCAAGCGCCCCCACATAAAAAATCGTCAGAAACTCAACATCCGCCTCAATTTCCGGAACATCACGGCCATACTCGAAAATAACCTCCCGCACAATCTCTTCCAGATCCGTCCCGAACAAATCCCGCAGCGTCTCACGCCCGAGTGACCGATAAGCCGACAAACACAACGTCCGGTTCCGGTCCAGATAATCAAACAACTGCAACAACCTCTCCTGCCAGCACGCCGTCCTATCAGCCTCCTTAAAAAAAGAACAGGTTTCCTCCTCAAACATCCAACACATCAAACCATACACATCAGAAAAATGATAGTAGAACGTCTGACGGTGAAGACCACAGGCGTCAGTTATCTCCTTTACCGTAATCGCATGCAGCGGCTTTACCATCATCAGTTTTTTCAGAGATGCTGCAAGCATCATCTTCGTCATATCACTGTGAACCGCTGCCGTTTGTTCCATCTGATAAATGTCTGAGACTCATTGAATAAATGGTTGCCGTAGGGATGTTTAATATATGGCCTATGTCTATACACATGTCTGTTTATGTAAAAAATTAAAGATGTTTATCTTAAAACTGGTAACATATATCAAGGCAACCTAATAAGGTAATGAAACAACATGACCAGCTACTCTGACATCGTCATCAACAACCGCAAAAAAATAATCGCAATTATTCTCCTAATTGCAGTTATATGCGTATTTCTCGCCAGTCAGATGGCCGTCAACTATAATATTGCAGATTATCTGCCCGAAGACGCGGGCTCAACTACGGCCCTTGACGTCCTCGACGCCGAATATCCCGGCGGCGTTCCCAATGCGCGAGTGATGGTGCATAACCTCACTGTCCCGCAGGCTCTGGAACTGAAGGAAAAAATAGCCGCGGTAGACGGGGTAAATGAAGTATTATGGCTCGATGATGCCGTCTCTTTGGAAATTCCCATTGAATCTCTCGACGCTGATGTCGTCGATGACTATTATATAAACGGCACCGCACTTTTCACGCTCACGCTCGACGAAAACACCGGACGGGACGCTGTAAAGAAAGTAAAAGCCGTGGTGGGTGAAGATTCTGCCATGTCCGGCCTGACCGTCAGCTCGGCTTTTTCCAGTGACACTATGGGAGCGGACCTTCAAAAAATTCTGCTGATAGCTTTCCCTATCATCCTCATCATCCTTATTCTGACCACCAGTTCATGGTTTGAACCGCTGCTGTTTTTATTCACCATCGGGGTGGCCATCGTCATAAACATGGGGACGAACATAATTTTTGGCGAAATATCTTTCGTTACCAAAGGAATTGCTTCGCTACTCCAACTTGCAATTGCCATTGATTACGCCATTTTCCTTTTGCATCGGTTTGGAGAATATCGTAAAGAAGGAATGGAAATAAAACAGGCCATGGGTCTGGCGATGAAAAAGTCGGCTCTTTCCATCTGGTCCAGCGGTCTGACCGCTGCTCTTGGATTCGTTGCGCTGATGGTGATGCGGCTAGGTATCGGTCCGGATCTGGGAATTGTAATGACAAAGGCAATCTTCATCAGTCTTGTCTGTGTGTTTACTCTGTTGCCGGCAGCAACCGTCTGCTGTCATAAGCTGATAGAAAAAACCCAGCACCGGTCATTTATACCCGATCTCAAAGGCTTCTCCAAGCTGGTGCGGAAATTTTCGATACCCTGTCTGCTTATCATGATGGTCATCCTTGTCCCGTCGGTTCTTGCGGTCACGCATAACGATTACATCTACTTTGATCTGTTTAATGATCAGCGCACGATTATCGGACAGGACATGACGGCTATCAAAGACGAGTTCGGTGATTTCTCGTCGCTTGTTTTGATGGTCGGCAATGGCAATCCGGCGAATGAACGATCAGTTTTGTCAGCGATAGAAGATATTCCGATAGTGACGTCGGTGATTTCGTATAGTAAGACGGTGGGGACCGAGATCCCCGAAGGTTATGTGCCGCCGGATACATTGTCGGAGCTTGTTTCTCCAAACTACACGCGCTATGTGATTACGGTTAACTCGTCGCTTGAGTCGGACGCATCTCTTAGTGCGATTGAGACACTGCGGGGTGTCGGCGAGACGTATTATCCGGGCAACTGGTATCTTGCCGGTGAAATCGCCAATGCATATGATATGAAAACCTGTGTGACCGAGGATGATATCAAGGTGAATATGATTGCGGTCGGCGGCATTTTCCTTGTGCTGATGCTGGTGTTCCGTTCGATTTCCGTTCCGGTGGTGCTGGTGCTGGTGATTGAGTCGGCTATCTGGATTAACTGCGGATTCCCGTATTTCCAGGGTAGTCAGATGTTCTATATTACGCGGATGGTTATCTTTGCGCTACAGCTGGGCGCGACGGTGGATTATGCCATTCTGTTTGCGAGCCGGTATTTTGAGAACCGGCATGTTATGAAGAAGAAAGAGGCGATGGAACATACTATCTCGACAGCGTCTATTTCTATTCTGACGTCTGCGGCGATTTTGTTTGCATGCGGTCTGGTTCTGGCGTTTATTTCGTCGAATGCACTGTTGAGTGAAGTGGGTATGTTTATCGGCCGCGGTGCGCTGCTGTCGGTTATCGGTGTGCTGTTTATTTTACCGGCACTGCTGCTGCTCTTTGATGGCGTGTTCCAGAAAACGTCGTTGAAGATGAAGTTTGTTCCCGATTCATCGAAGGGGATGAAGTTATAATGAAACTGAAAAGTATAGGTTATATTGCAGTGGCCGCATGTATCTGTGCGGCTCTGTTTATCCTCCCGGCCGCTGCGGCGGATAAGGAGGAGGTTGTGTATGTGAATCTGAACGCTGACGGGTCAGTTGGTGATGTGTATGCGGTTAATATCTTTGATATGCCAAACGGCGGACACATTACGGATTACGGTACGTATTATGCGGTTAAGAATCTGATTACAACGGATGCAATTACTGAGAATGGTGATGCGTATTCGATGGATGTCGGCCCGGGTAAGATATATTATCAGGGTGATATGGGGGCGGCGAATATTCCGTGGAATATTTCGATTGCCTATTTCCTTGACGGCAAGGAGGTGCCCGCGTCAGCTTTGAGAGGTGCGGCGGGTCATGTTGATATTAATATGAAGATCTCCCGGAATCCGGCGGTGAATGAGTTCTTCTATAAGAATTTCGCGCTGATGGTGACAATGACGCTTGATGCGAATACGTGTAAAAATATTTCTGCTGACGGGGCGACTATTGCCGATGTGGGAGCGGATAAACAGTTGTCGTATACGATTCTGCCGAATAAGACGACGAATGTGACGGTGTCGACGGATGCGTCAAAGTTTTCGCTTGCGGCGATTACAATCAACGGGGTGAAGCTGATGATGGATGTCGATGTGGATACGAAAGATACGGAGCAGGATCTTATCGATCTGGAGGACGGGATTGTCGAGCTGGATGACGGGGTGAAGAATCTGACGGACGGGATTAATGAGCTTTACGGCGGGACGATGAGTCTGTCAAGCGGAGCAGCCGAGCTGGAAAAGGGTCTTGCAAAACTGGATTCTATGGGAGGAGCTCTCTCTGTGAACGGGACAAATCTGTTTGAGAAATGGCTTGCGTTTGTTAATACAATGACCGGTCGGTCGATGACAAAAGAAACTTATAATAGCACACTTACCTATATGGCCCAGGCTGCTGGGGAAACTTCTGATCATCCGGGATTAAATCTGACAATGCGTGCCCTTCTTACGGGTACAGAGTCATTTGGAACGGGCGTATCTAACTATGCAGATGGTGTCAGTAACGCATATGCCGGTTCACAGAGCCTCTCCTCCGGTGCCGGCTCGCTTGACAGCGGTGCCTATCTTCTGGTTGACGGCGTTGGAAAAATCAAAGACGGGACCCGCGACCTTCGTGACAACACCACCGGCCTCAGCTCCAAACTCACCGATAAAATCGATGAACTCATCGATCCCTTAACCGGCGGCGACGGCACCCTCCTCTCCTTCACCTCTCCGAAGAACACCGAGATCTCTACGGTTCAGTTCGTCATGCATACCAAAGCAATCGAACTGCCTGAAAAAATAATCCCTGAGACAACACCCGAAGAAGACCTCAATCTCTTCCAGCGTATCCTTCATCTCTTCGGACTATACTAATCCAACCTCATTTCTTTTTCCGGAATTATAAACAACTATTTAATCCCTTGTCCCCAATTGATTAAGATAGACATGCTGGAAACACTTCTCTCTCCGCAGATTCTCCGTGGCTACTCATTGCCGCCGGCATTGTTTTCCTTCTCATAGAAGCCACATCTCCCGGATTCTTCATGGCAGTCCCCGGCACCGCCCTGGTCGTTCTTGGCGTCTTCGCATTTTTTGCATACGATCTCCTTGCAACACCCGTGGGCATTCTCATTGCCGTACTTGCCGCCATTATTGCCGCGGGAGTAACGATTGTTGTCTATCGGAAAATCTCACCGGATAAAAAACCGGAGACCATCTCCAAAGACACCATCGCCGGCAAAAAGGGGCGGGTAACAGTGGAGGTTATCCCCGATGAAATCACCGGTAAAGTTGAAATCGACGGAGCTGTATGGAGTGCGCAAAGCACCGGCAGTATAATTCCCGTTGGAACAAAAGTCGTTGTGGAGTCGGCAGACGGCGTCCATATTGTTGTAAAGGAACTCTAATCCATGTCACCTATCACTATACTTGCAATTGTTCTGGTGCTGCTTATCCTTTTGCTCTTTGCAAAAGGGGTTGTCATCATCCAGCCATATCAGAAAGGTCTCGCGGTTCGTCTCGGAACCTACACCGGCCAGCTTAACCCGGGCTTTAAATGGGTTGTACCGTTCATTACCACTGTTGTTAAACTGGACCTTCGAACCCAGGTTATTGACGTCCCCTCTCAGGAGGTAATTACCAAAGATAACTCTCCAACCGACGTTGACGCTATCATCTATGTCCGTGTCATGGACCCTGAACGTGCTTACTTTGAAGTTTCAAACTACAAGCAGGCAACGGTCGCCCTCGCCCAGACCAGTCTTCGTGGTATCATCGGCGATATGGAACTGGATGAGGTCCTCTACAACCGTGACATGATTAACACCCGCCTGCGTGATATTCTTGATAAAGAAACTGACCAGTGGGGCGTGAAAATTGAACGTGTTGAAATCAAAGAGGTCAACCCGATAGGCGCAGTGAAACAGGCCATGACCGAACAGACCGCCGCGGAACGTGAACGGCGTGCGGCAATTCTGCGTGCCGACGGTGAAAAGCGTGCGGCCGTTCTGAAAGCTGAAGGTCTTCGTCAGAGTATGATTCTCGAATCAGAAGGAGAACGTCAGAGTAAAATTCTCAGAGCAGAAGGAGAACGCCAGAGTCAGATTCTCAAAGCACAGGGAGAAGCACAGGGTCTGCGGATTCTCGCTCTTGGCTCGCGTGCGCTGGACAAACGTTCGGTTACGGTCCTTTCGCTGGATGCTCTCCAGAAGATGGCAGACGGTCAGGCAACAAAGATTATCTTTCCGTTCGAGGTTTCTAATCTGATTAAACAGGGTGCCAAATTCCTTGGCGGTGACGAGCAGTTTGAAGAGGATATTATTCCTGATGTTGTGCTTGACGAATCAATTCTCGGCGATCTGCCGGATAAGGATGATATCGCGAGTGCCGTTGAGCAGGCGAAAAATGCTTCCAGTATTGCCGAGACGCCCGTCGATAAAATCGAAGAGAAAGTCTGAGGGTTTTTACCCTTTCGTTTTTTATCAAGACTGCCAGTTCACTGAATCAAAGTTTTCCGTGGTTCTAATTTATTCATTGATATTATTTTGAAAGAAGATGGTTTGAAACTTTAATGAACAGACACTCTCCGGTCGAGAGCTCATAAATAGTATCAGCTTTTTTATCAATACGTGCATCCGCACGCCAGAATTTACACTCTTTTCCCAGACACCGTTCTTTGGTAAACGGACATATCATACCCATACCAATGAAATGGGGGATAACCACATAAATAAACATCGGTTTTTTTTCGCCCCTCGAAAAAATCCAAATCCTTATCACCT
>CAZAWD010000017.1:0-11535 GCA_964488725.1 uncultured Methanomicrobiales archaeon
CGGGCTGAGCGTATTTACCTTGAGTTCAAGCGCCCCGGCAAGAGAAGAAGGGCGGGGTTGGGCGTAAGCAAAGCGCCGAAGCGAAACGGCGTGCCGCAAGACAAAGGGTGTGATGGGAGGAACACGACCCGTATGTCGACCCGCAATCTGAAAATTAAACCTTAATTTGAGGTTTATTTTTGATTTAAATCAATATTTTGGAAGTGAGTTCTCACGTTTGTAAAAACCATCACGGCTCATCTCAAATACAACCCACTGCGATTCGCACATCAATGGCTCATAATTTGCGTTCTGCACAGCAAGATGAAGTTTAAGCTGTTTACAAACTCCGAAAACCAGAGGCCGCAATTTGCACGCATATCATAGTTTTAAGGCAGGTTAACGTCATTGGACACGCTGCAAGATGTCAAAAAACCACCGCGGCCTTAAAAGCTGAATATAGAAAAACCATCAATTTGAGGTTATTAATAAAAATAACGCATACTATCCAGATTTCTATGCCCATGGATAAATCATCTCGAATACACAAACAGGTCAGGGCAAATCAGAACAAAAAGCTCACTGCCGATTCAATAATACTGCTCCGGCGGCGCATCAAAGGGATGGGTCATACTGTCATCGTTTGTTACGTAGTCAGGGCCGGCTCCGAATGTATACGCTTTTAAGCGTGTAATTTCCGGCCAGTATTTCACATCACCAAACGCTCCCCATGCTTCCGGATGGCCGCTAAACCGTTTCATTACGGATTTGCGGAATAATCTCCAACAGGCAGATTGGATTTTGACAAAATGCTTTTTGCCCCTATCTCATTGACAATACCCTGCTGTATGTAAACCTGCCTCGAAAAAATTATTTTCCTGTTTTTCCGTTCAGTTCCGAGAGTCCCATCACAAACCGCTGAACTGCGGTGATATGGCCAAACAGCCCGTAGATAACCAGCAGCCATCCAAGGAACGGCAGACCGAACAGCAGCGGTGCAGCATAGATAAACTGTGCCGCCCCAAACAGCACCAGCAGAATCAGCCGGTCGGCCCGTCCAAGCAGCCCGCCGTAGTTTCGTTTCAGTCCGACCGCCTGGGCCTGAGTTCCCATATACGACGACAGCAAAACACCGCTCAGAGCAAACACCCCGATAACCCACGCCGGAACCGGACAGGTCCATGCGGGCATACCGTAGATAAGATACACCAGAATCCCGATTACAATTGCCGTATCCGCATACCGGTCGAACACATGATCCAGATAATCTCCTACCGGACTTGCAATCTTCAAATACCGTGCAAGGGCGCCGTCAAGCACATCAAGACACGCATTCAGCACCACAAAGAGAACTCCAAGAAGCGGCACCCCGAGAGCAAACATCACGCCCGCGGCAAACGCACACAGAAGCGACACCACGCTCCACATATTCGGCGTAATCGGCAATTTTGAAAAAACACGGACAATGGGCGTTAAAAACCACTGGATTTTAGGACGCAGAGATTCAAGACTCATAGCGACATCACATACTCCGACCAGTCAAGAGAACCGAATGCTGCGGGCACTTCCCCGCGGGAAAATGCCAGAATTTTTTCGGCAGCCTGTTCTGCATCCATCTCTGTTGTATCGATTTCATAAATCTGCTCCGTTGCAAAGGTATCCGCGGTCTCCACCAGAATCACATCCAGTGCCTCGGCTTCTGCATTCTCCCGGATTTTTTCCGCAGAATATCCGCGGGGTGCCAGACGTGTTTTCAACACATCCGGCCGGCAGCGGAGAACAATTATTTTGTCGCAGGGAAGGTAATGGGCAAACGCTCCTTCAACAAATCCGTCGAGTCCGGCATGTGCATCCGCCCATGCATCAACATCTACCACGTCCGCACCCGACGCATCGTCATGTTCCAGAACATAGGCCGAGACCGTTGTTTTAAGGTCAAGCACCGGCACACCCCTGCGGCGCAGACATTCTGCGGCAGAGGTTTTGCCGGTTCCGGGGGTTCCGGTAATTCCTATCAGCACAGCTTCTTCACCGCCGCAAGGAACCGTTCATTTTCCCACGTATCGCCAATGCTTACCCGGATACAGGTGTCGCCCAGACCCGGGAAACTGGCACAGGACCGCACCAGCACGCCCTGCATGGCAAGACGCTTTACTGCTTCATCGCTTTTCATCGGCGCTACATTGATCAGCACAAAGTTTGCCCCGCCCGGGTTTACCGGAAACGGAATTTCATGCGCGAACATCTCCCGCCACCGGCCGACATGTGCCACCACGCGGTCCCGGTCCTGCGGGGCCTCCAGCGCTGCTACGGCTGCTGCCTGAGATACGGCGTTTAAGGTAAACGGTGTTGCCGCTGCCGCATAGGGAGCGCTCATCCAGTCCGGCACAAACGCGTATCCTATGCGCAGGCCGGCAAGACCGTAGACTTTGGAAAGGGTCCGGCCGATAATAAGATTTTCGGCTGAGAGGAGAGGAAGATAATCCGTATCGCAGAACTCAACATATGCACAGTCAAGGAAGAGCACGCCGGGTATGGCATGCAGAATTTTTTCAATGTCTGCTGCCGGTGTTACGGTGCCGGTCGGGTTGTTTGGTGAACAGAGAAACGCCAGTTTTGCATCCTGAGCCGCGGTAATGAACGCGTCGGTATCTACTGAGAAATCTTCACGGCGGGCGACGTTTATAACCCGGGCCGATGCGGCGCGGGCGGCGAGTTCGTACATGGAAAATGTCGGTGTTGAAATAACAACCGTGTCGCCCGGGTTGATGAGTACGCGAATGACCGTTTCAATTACGCCGTCCATTCCGCTGCCGGAGGTCACGAGCGGTGCATCAGCTATCTGTCGGCGGATGGCATCACAGAGGGGTCTGGCCGACGGGTCAGGATAGCGGTTTATGGCGGTGAGGGCGGCTGATGCTGCTTCTATCACCTGTGGTGAGGGGGGGAACGGGTTTTCATTGCTTCCCAGACGTGCTATCCGGTCGAATCCTGATTTCGCTGCGACTTCGGCCGCTGAAGCTGCGTAGATATATCCGGATTTATTATATTGAGAGCGAATCAGCTGATTCATTGATTACCTCAACGGCGTGTGCGATTTCAGTGTCCGAGATGATCAGCGGCGGAACGAGCCGGATGTTTCCGTCGCCGGCAACGTTGATTAAGACACCGCGTTTTTTACATTCGGCAGCGAGAGCGGCAGCTGTCTCGCCCAGCGTAAATCCGATCATGAGGCCGCGGACCCGCGGGTTGAACCGGGAAAGCCCCTCTTTGAAGAGCTGACCTTTGGCGGCGAGGCCCGGGAGGACAGATTCGATGACGCCGTAGGTGGCGTTTCCTGCGGCGCAGGCAATTGGTCCGCCGGCAAAGGTGCTGCCGTGTTCGCCTTTTTCAAACTCCAGTCCGTCGCGTGCAACAATGGCGCCCATGGGAACGCCGGAGGCAATTCCTTTTGCAATGGAGATGATATCGGGTTTGATGTTTGAATGCTGGAACGCGAACCATTTGCCGGTCCGGCCCATGCCGGTCTGAACTTCATCGCAGATCATCATTGCGCCGGCGTCGTCGCAGATGTCACGGATGCCCGGCAGGAAATCGTTGTTTGGAATTATTACGCCGGTCTCGCCCTGGATGGGTTCAAAGATGACGCCGGCGGTGTCTTTGGTTACCGCAGATTTCAGGGCTTCCAGATCTCCGTATTCGGGGAAAACACACGGGGTGCCCAGGGGTTCAAAGGGTTCACGAATCGCGGGTTTGTGGGTGACTGCAAGGGATCCGATGGTTCGGCCGTGGAAGTCGTGGGTGAAGGAAACAAAGTTTTTCTTTCCGGTGCGTATTTTTGCAAGTTTTATTGCGGCATCGTTGGCCTCAGCTCCGCTGTTGCCAAAGAAAACTTTTCCAAGGCCGCTGGCTTTGGATATTTTTTCAGCGAGTTCAGCCTGACCCGGAACATAATAAAGATTCGAGCAGTGAATCAGTTCGTGTGCCTGTTTGCAGATGGCGTCGACAACCACCGGGTTACAGTGTCCGGTGCTGCAGACTGCAATTCCTGCAACGAGGTCGAGGTATTTGTTTCCCTCGCTATCCCATACGTTACAGCCGCTGCCTTTGACGATTTCCATTGTTCGGCCAAAGCAGGGCATATAGTATTTTGCGTCTAGTTCTTTATAGTTCATAGTGGACACTATCCAGAATTGATGTATAGTTTTGATGTAAGAGGGTTTAAAGATGTATGGTAGTAACGAAAAAAATATCTCACGAAGAAAATCAGAGAGTGCCTTTCGGTTGTCTATCCAATGAAAGAGAGTTGATTGAACAGGCCCGTTGTCTCTATTTCTATGGAAGAGTATATATTGTTCGATATCAAAACAATTATTAGAACACCCGCCTTAAAAATAAAACTTAAATATAATTCCCCACATCCATCTCGCGTGAAATCACCGTATCACAATACCTGCAGCGGAACCCCCGCGGATGCACCGTAAACCGACTCTCCACCGGCTCTGCCGTATTCGTAATACAATTCGGATTCGGACACTTAATCACCCCGACAATATCCTCCGGCACCTCCACATACTTCTTATCCGCCACCTTAAAATTCCGTATAATACTAATCGTCGCATCCGGCGCAATCAGCGCAATCCGGTCAACCTCCGCCTTCAACAACTCGCGATTCTCAATCTTCACCAAATCCTTTCTTCCCCCCCGTGAACTCGCCACATTCGACGCAATCGTCATCGTCACATCCGACCTCCGGTCAATCCCCAGAATTCTGATAACCGTCAACCCCTCCCCGGGCGTAATATGATCAATCACCGTCCCATTCTTAATCGGGGAAATCACAATCCCGTCAAGCGTCGCCCTCACCATCCCTGCATCACCTCATTCAGCATCGCCATACGAATAGGAACCCCATAATGTGCCTGTTCAAAATACTTCGCACACGGCAACCCATCCACGCGCGGATCAATCTCCCCCACCCGCGGCAACGGATGCAGCACAATCATACTCCGCTTCGCCCCCTCCAGCAACTCCGGCGTAACCCGATACGTCGCCGCATAACTTGCAAACGCCACCGGATCCGGAAACCTCTCCCGCTGCAGCCGCGTCACATACAACACATCCAACTCCGGAATAACCTCCTCAATCGCCTCATGACAAATCAGCTCAACCCCCAGATCCGCCAGATCCGCCCGCAACGTCGCCGGAAAATCCAGACCCTCCGGCGCAATCGTATGAATCCTGATATTATTATACTTCGACAACGCAAACGCCAGAGAATGCACCGTGCGCCCGTATCGCAGATCCCCCTGCAACCCCACATCAATATTTTCTATCGGCATCGACTTCCTAATCGTAAACAAATCCAGCAACGTCTGCGACGGATGCTGCCCCGCCCCGTCACCTCCGTTAATCACCGGCACTGTTGCAACCTCACTTGCCAGCCGCGCCGCCCCCTCCCGCGGATGCCGCAGAACAATCGCATCCGCATACCCTGAAATCACCCGGATAGTATCAGACAGCGTCTCCCCCTTCGCAATCGACGACGCCTCAACCGACCCCAGATTCAAAATCTTCCCCCCCAACCGCATCATCGCCGACGAAAACGACATCCGCGTCCGCGTACTTGGTTCAAAGAACAGAACCGCCAGTATTTTTCCATCAAGCTCATGCCCCGTAAACTTTCCGTCGTCAAACGCCGCCGCAGAATCAAGCAAAGCATCAATCTCCGCCCGATCCATATCACGGATAGATAAAATATTTCTCTGATTAACTGTCATTGGTGAGCGCCCGCAAATTGCATTTTCAAATAATTGGTGCGGCAGGAATATATAACCCGCGCAAATGACCCCCCTCCCCTCATGATTTTTCCGACTATAGACATGTTTTATCTGGAGAGGCGGCAAATAATATTTGCACTCTATGACGGCTGACCATCTCATCACTCTTCCCCAACCGTTGGAAAGCATCGACAAAATATGTGCCGCCTTAGGACCTGCCGTCAGACACCCCCTTATTCAATGGTCAGAAACCCTTGACAACGCAAACGCCACCGCCGACGTCTTCATCGAAACACGGCGCTACCATGGAAAAAAATGCCTCCTTCTCTCAATGGAAGGCGACTACATGCCCATCACCCCGGACCCCGCCGTCAACAATATAAAATATTCATATAAAAACAAAACCAGAACCAACCGCATCTTCATACTTCCCGAAACGAAAAAAATAAACCAGATTCTACCCGGCGTAACCGCCATCATCCTCGGCATCATCGTCGGCCTTGCCATGCGGTCCCTGCCGTCAGAAATAACCGGCCCTCTCTCAACCGACATCATCTCCCCCGCACTAAGCGCCATCATCGGCCTCCTCACCACCGTCGCCATCCCGATGATCTTCATCACCCTCATCCATGGCATCCTCCAGATCAACAACTCATCTGCCGTGGGAACCATCAGCAAAAAAACCATCCTCCGCTACGCATGGCGTCTCCTCCTCGTCGCATTCGTCACCATCGTCCTCGCCTTCCCCCACCTCCCCATAACCACCGGGACCGGAGCAACAGACCTCAGCGCCGCATCAACACTCTACGCCCTGTTCCTCAGCATCATCCCCACCGACGTCTTCACCCCGTTCATCAACCGCAACGTCTTGCAGGTCCTCTTCATGTCAATCGTCTGCGGACTCGCAATAATAGCCCTCTCCAAACGGGTCCCGGCAATAATCGCACTCGTAAGCCAGATAAATGAAATCATCCTGCTCCTCATGAAATGGGTCTGCCTCATTCTCCCGCTCTTCATCTTCCTGACCCTTGCAAACCTCATGCTCGCCGAAGACATAAGTAACCTCTACGAATATATCTACCTCTTCGTCCTCATTGCCGGCTCCATTATGGTAAACAGCGCACTCATGGTCGGTGAAGTCTGCATCTCCAAAAACATCGCCCCGTTCAAACTCATTAAAAAACTCTCCCCCGCCATACTCGTTTCCCTCTCCACCGCATCAAGTACCGCAAGCTACCCCAAAAATCTGGAAACATGCAGGAACATGGGCGTCGAACAAAACCTCTCAAACTTTGCTATCCCGTTCGGTTCCATGATTCTGCGGTCCGGCAACGTCGTCGGCCTTCTTTCAATCTCCATCGTCTTTGGCGTCGTAGCTGACGTATCGATAACCTACCTCTGGCTTGCCATCGCCGTTGTGCTCTCTATTATCATGGCCGTTGCAGCTCCCAGTGTTCCCGGCGGGGAAATTGTTGCATGTGCCGTTCTGTTTCCGGCGCTGGGAATTCCGTTCGATACCGTGCTTCTGGCCGCCGCCGCATACCGGATTATCATCTACATGATCTCCCCGCTCACCTCGCTCACCGCCGACCTCGACCTTGTCCAGATCGCCGGAAAACTCAAACTGCTTAATACAGAAAAGCTCCGGGAGTAAGACAGACCAATCAAACCTGTATCATTCATCATCCCTGAATACCAATACTACTGCAATGAAAAAAAAGGCTCCCGTTCAGTCTATGCTCACTTTCGATGAAAGTGATAGCGGAAGCCCGGCCTTCATCTCATCCGTAGACGACCCGTCACCCCTGACGCCCTCACCTGCCCCGCAGGACGGGGAGGAAAACCGCGAACCGGCGGTTCTTACCGTCTCCGAGCTGGGCCGCCGTCTTCGTGATGTTTTAGACTGCGAGCTCCTGACCGACATCACGGTCAGGGGCGAAGTAACCGGATACCGTCCGAATAGTTCCGGGCATCTGTACTTCTCCCTCACGGAACGCGGTGAGACTGATGCGGTTATCTCCTGTGTGATGTGGAAATACGCCGCCCGTCATCTTGACTTTCCGTTAAAAGACGGCCTTGCAGTCAACATAACCGGGCTTATTGATTTTTACCCGCCGTCGGGCCGCATTCAGTTCATCGTCAAAAAGATGGAACCGGCTGCGACCGGCAAAACAGGTCTTTATCTGCAAAAAGAGATGTGGAAAAAACAGCTCGAGGCAGAAGGAGTGATCCCCCGCCCGGAGAGCGAGAAACGTTCCCCGCCGCTGTTTCCAAAATCTATCGGGGTCGTGACCTCACGGACCGGGTCGGTCCTACAGGATATTAAGAACGTTATATCGCGACGGTTTCCGCTTCCTCTCATCCTCGCACCCGCACAGGTACAGGGTGACGGGGCCGTGACTGCAATCGTTGCGGCGATTTCCTCTCTCCAGGGCAAAGTGGATGTTATCATTGTTGCCCGCGGCGGAGGTAGTTTTGAAGACCTGTTTGTCTTCAATCATCCCGATGTCGTGCGTGCCATCCGTTCTTCGGCGGTTCCGGTTATCAGCGCTATCGGTCATGAGACCGATACAACGCTTGCCGATTTTGCAAGTGACCGGCGGGTGCCGACCCCGTCGGCTGCGGCGGAGACGGTTGTGCCCGATCGTGCGGTGCTCATTACAACGCTTGAAGAGTCGCGCCGGCGCATGCAGGACCGGTTGCGGGCACTTCTTTTCACGCATAAAGCTCTGGTAGCCGATCTCCGGCTCAGAGTCGACCCTGCCCGTCTGACCCGCCGGCTGGAACTTATGCGGCAGCAGACAGCTGACCTCGAAGACCGGGTGCAGACGGCATGTATCCGCCGGCTGACGGCGGAAACAACGGCACTTGCTCAGATACGGGACCGTATACAAAAGAGTATGACAACAAAACTCGGCACGGCCGGGCTGGAGCTTGCCGCCCAGAAAGAAATTATCATGGCACGCGATCCCGCACTTCCCCTGTCACGGGGGTATGCGATGGTGAGAAAAGACGGTGCTGTTATCCGTTCCAAACACCAGCTGAAAAAAGATGACCGCCTGACCCTTTGCGTGGCGGACGGTGAAGTAACAACAATTGTGGAGAAAATTCTATGACCGAACCTATCTCTGAAACCCCTGATTATGAATCAATGATAACCGAGCTGAAAAATATTGCAAAACAGCTCGATGATCCGTCGACAACCGTTGAAGATGCAGTGCAGCTGCACCGCCGCGGTATGGAGCTTATTGCCCGGTGTGAGGATTTCCTGACCAAAGCCGAGATGACGATTACGGAAGTCAGGAAGAGCGAACCGTCAGCGTGACGGTCATCTCCGCCCCTTCCTGAAGGACAGCGATAAGCTCCCGCGGCAGAAGGGCGGCGGTATGGTCTGCATAAATGCCTATGGTTCGCGAACAGACAAACGCACTGCGCCGCCAGACGAGGTCCGTCGGGTGCGTGAGGGTCAGTGCCGGCGAGCCGGAAGATACAACTCTTGTTTCAATGCCGGCGGCGGAAAAGACGGCGGTAAGAACGGCGGTGTCAGAGGCAAGAGCTTTTTTAAACGCCGGTGATAAATCAGCGGCTCCTTTATCCGCACCCACGGCAATGATACAGTCGCCGTTTGGAGAGAGTGCTGGTTCTTTGGTGATTTCAAACGTGCTCTTGTGCCGCCCGCGGATATTGGGATGGCCGCGGCAGTGAATAATCTCGGTCTCGTCCATGTTTTTTGTTACAGCGAGATCTCTCTCGTTGCTTTTTTCGGTTCGGCAATTGCGTATCTGCCGCCTTTGGTATTCAGATATCCTTTTGAGACGAGCGAACGAAGTGCTGCGGTTACCTCAGGAATACTCCGGCCGCTGGTATCCGAAAGCTCAATCGGGGTCAGCGGTGCATAGACCAGTGCAAGAAGCAGTTCTGCTTCGATGTTATTTTGAAAGACCGTCCGGCCGTTGGCAATGACGTCTCCCATCATCTCGTCAATATCTTTTTCAACTGCTTCCAGATGTTCGATAAGCTGCTCGCGGGAATCAAGAAGTTTTCTGATCATCAGAATTTTATCCGTGAGCGGGAGCACGTCGCCGTTCTTTGTTTCCAGAGGATGGACCGGTTCTTCTTTGGGCTGCATTTCAACCGAGAGCCTGAAGTCCTGTACAAGATAATAATATTTACGTCGTTTGTCATCCTGATAGCTGGAGACAACAGCCTCTTTCTGCATTAACGCGAGATGTTCAATTACCGCTTTGGGGTTGATGACGAGGCGGTCAGATATCTCGGTGACGAAACATGGTTTCTGCCGGAGAAGTTCAATTATCCTCCGGCGGTTCCTGTTCCCCAGTATGTCGAGGAGTTGAGATATGCTGTCCTGATCAAACATAGTATTTTTGCTTACATTATGTAAGTGAGGAACGGGTAAATACATTTTGATACTATTCGACATATGACTAAAAAAAACCGGACGATAATTCCGCGGGCCGGTTTTTGCCGCAATAGACAGTATTTTTATCTCGCTCTCCAAAAGAAACATCAGGTGATTTTCACATGACATCTGCATACAAGATTCCAAAAATGACAAAAGCTGAATACGACGCCCTCATTACCAACGGTGTTGTGTCCCGTATTGCGTTCTGTAATGATAATAAACCGTATATCGCACCGTTTATCTATGTGTTTTCAGGGGGGCATCTTTATTTCCTGTCGACCAGATACGGAAAAAAGATGGCATTTTTCAGTTCCAATCCGCAGGTGTCTGTGGAAATTGAAAATGTTGCTGCGGATATGGAGCATTACCGCTTTGTTACGCTTCAGGGCCGCCTCGCGGAGGTTACCGAGTCTGCCGTTCAGCAGAAAATTAAAAAGGAGTTTGCAGGTCTGATAACAAGCCGGCGTCTGTCTTCCCATGCTCTTTGGGCCCTTGGCTATACTCCGGCTGAATCGCCGGATAACATAGTTAGTGAAGACCGGACTATGGTGTGGAGACTTGATAGCGTTTCAGATATTACGGCATTAAAGGACGCGTCGTAAAAAAGGGTTATGCCCGTTTAACGCCGCTTGCAACAAGGGCCGAGACAACAATCGGCAGGGCAATGGTGATGTCGCAGAAGCACTGAAGTTTGCGTGATTCGGGTTTTTCTTTGCCCCAGCTGATGCCTTCTTCAAACGTGCAGCCCGACAGCCCGCCCCAGTGCGGTGCATCGGTGGTGTACTGCAAGGCGAACATGTGGCCGCCGAGGAACTTCTTCTGGTATTTGGGCGGAATAACTTCGGTCTGCTGGATGAAATTCTTCGGTGTTCCGCCGCCGAGGTAGATAACACCGCTTTTTTTTCCCAGTTCGACAAACTCGGCCAGTTCTTCGGCGTCGGCGATCTGATCAATTATCAGTTTGGCACCGGCACGTTTTGCAACGACCAGGCCGATACCGATTGATGAATCGGCAATGGCCGGCACATGAACCGGCACGCCCATCTTCGCACAGGTTCCAAGGATACTGCGGCCTTCGGGCCGTTCTTCATTAATTTTTTCGCCGAGCAGTTTTAAAAACTGACGACTTGACATGGTCTGCGTGCCGAGGCTGGTGCCAAAGGCGGCAATGTAATCTTCCATTTTGCCTATCTGTTTGTCGCAGGCGAAGACATCATAGATACGGTTAATACCGTCTTCAAAGAGTGCGGCATCGTTTACCTGATGCGTGCCTTTGTAATGTTTGGTTCCCATATGCTCGCAGAAGTCATGGAACATGTTTGCGCCGGTTGAAACAATACAGTCAACAAACCG
>CAZAWD010000018.1:0-11150 GCA_964488725.1 uncultured Methanomicrobiales archaeon
GCTCTTGACTTACAAAATCCCGCACACAGCGTTTGTGCAAGCCAGCTTTCCGTGCCGTCATTTGTCTATGTGTATGGAACCATGCGGTTTAAAAACCGCCACCCTCCGGAGATCGCCGTCTCATATCTCGCTGCGGCGACCCGAAACGCACGAACCCAGTGGATACTTCAAACCGCTGACACCGCACTAACCCGCCTTGCACTATTGCCATCTTCGGCTGAAAAAACCGGGTTCCTTCAAAAACTTACCGCGGCACTTGAAAGCATCCGCCCCGCACCTCCCGTTACTATTTCAGACGATGAAATCCTAACCTGTATCGTCGGACTCTACGAAGGCCGCAGCGCTCCAAAAGACCGCGTGCTTGAAGAGTTAAAAAAGACCGGAATGACCGCCGGCCAGGCCGCTGAAACCATCGCCCGGCTCATCGAACAGGGTGACTGCTACGCCCCCAAACCCGGTCAGATAAAAGCTGCATGACGATGGAACCGGAATTTTACCCTGACGGCCCCGCGCTCCTCATCGAACGACAGCAACGTGTACTAGCCATTGCCGACCCCCATTTCGGCGTCGAAGCCGACCTTCACCGTCACGGCCTCCACTTTGAAAGCCGGACAACCCCGCGTCTTTTGCGCCTGCTCGACATCATCGACGCCGCCGACCCGGATTATCTGGTGGTTCTCGGCGACTGAAAACACATGATATCATATATCACCTATCAGGAACGAACCGAAATGCCGCACATACTGGCGGCCATCCGGCGTGAAACCGCGTTCCGGCTCGCTCCCGGCAACCATGACACCGGCCTCGAACAGTATCTGAAACCCGGCGAACTCTTACCGGCGACCGGTGCAGTTATCGACGGCACCGGATACTTCCACGGCCACACCATCCCTGACCCTGCACTCTTCGGCCGGCTAATCATCTGCGGGCACCATCATCCGATTGTAAACATGTATGACGACGTCGGCTGTGCACTCCGCGGCACACCCGGCTACCTGCTCGCTGAAATTACCACTGACGCCTGGCCCGCCCCCGCGGTCCCCGCCGCCGTGCCTCTCACCACTCCCACCCGCGTTCTCCTCATGCCTGCATTCTACGAACTTGCCGGCGGCATGGACGTCCGCCTGATTCCGGGACATAAAATATCACCGATTGCCAATGCTATTAAAACCGAAACAGCCGAAGTCTTTCTTAAAGACGGAACCTATGTTGCACCGTTCTCCGAACTCAGGCCCGACCCGCTTGAGGTTGTGCGATGAGTGAACCCGATGCCGTTGAAACGCTGCGGGCCTCTCTTCACCCGAAGCTGTGTGCCGTTCTTGATAAACGGGGCTTTGAAGAATTTTCCGAGATACAGATGCGGGCGGTCCCCGAACTCATCGGCGGGGAAAACGCAATTCTCATCGCACCGACCGGCACGGGAAAAACCGAAAGCGCATTACTGCCGGTATTTCATAACATGCTCACGCGTGCCCACCCGGACGGATTTACCGCTCTCTACATCACCCCGCTTCGCTCGCTGAACCGTGATATGATGAACCGGCTTGCATGGTGGGGAAAAGAACTGGGAATTACCGTTTCAGTCCGGCACGGCGACACCACCCAGACCGACCGGCGCAAACATGCCACCCACCCCCCCGACCTGCTGATAACAACGCCTGAAAGTTTACAGGCCATGATGACAGGCAAAGTGCTTCGCCGCCATCTGGCCGGGGTCAGATATGTTATTGTAGATGAAATTCATGAACTGGCGGCAAGTAAACGCGGATGCCAGCTATCCGTCGCACTGGAACGTCTTGTTGAACTCTCCGGCGAGTTCCAGCGTATCGGAATCTCGGCTACGGTCGGCAATCCCGGACTCGTCGGCAGATTTCTCTGCGGCAAACGGCCCTGTACCGTCATTCAAGTGCCGGTTGCCAAAACCCTTGACCTCTCGGTCAGATTCGCCGGAGAAAATTTTCCCGGCCAGGTCAAACTCATCGAAAAATGCATCGACGCCCACACCTCGACACTGGTGTTTACCAACACCCGCAGCGTTGCAGAAGCTATCGGCAACGCCCTCCATTTTCGCGGAGATATTGATGTTCACCATGGTTCACTGTCGCGTGAAGTGCGGGTCGAAGCCGAAGACCGGTTCCGCAGCGGCGAAACGCGGGGAATGGTATGCACCAGCTCAATGGAACTGGGAATTGATATCGGCCAGATTGACCATGTGGTGCAGTTCAACTCCCCGCGTGAAGTAGCACGGCTCATGCAGCGCACAGGCCGTGCGGGTCACCAGCTGCACGCGGCATCAAAAGGAATTATTCTTGCAACGGGTTTTGACGACGTACTTGAATCAATGGTTATTGTCCGGCTCGCAATGGGCAACCGGCCCGAAGAGGTCCGCCCGCATATCAATCCGGCCGACGTGATTGCCAACCAGATTGCCGCCCTCGCGGTTGAACGCGGCGAAATTTCAATTAAAAAAATCGAGGAGATTTTTTCGCGGAGTTACTGCTTTGAAGACGCCGGCCCGCTTATCCGGGAAGTTATTGCCCAGATGGAAACGCACTATCTTATCCGCACGGAAAATGACATGGTAATTACCAAGGCCCGGGCCCGCCGCTATCTTTTATTGAATCTGTCAATGATAGCTGATGAAAAGAAAAGTCTGATCTTTGACGTGGTGACCAGAAAACCCGTCGGGACACTGGACGAATCATTTGTTATCAGCTGGATTAGTTCGGGTGCGGTGTTTGTTGCCCGCGGGCAGGTATGGCGGGTCCTTGAAATTGAAGACGGCAGAGTAATGGTTGAACCGGCAAAAAATGTCCAGGGGGAACTGCCATCATGGGAAGGCGAGCAGATTCCGGTGCCGCTGACGGTAGCACTTGAAGTAGGCCGTCTGCGCCGGATGCAGGATTTTACCGATTACCGTTCAGACAGCGCATCAGTCGTGTTTGTTGAAAAAACGCTGTCCGAGATGAAAAAGAACCGCTCCATTGTGGCAACCGATACCGTAATTGTTCTGGAAGATGCGGACGAAGGCGTGGTGGTAAATCTCTGTGCGGGACATAAAGTAAATGAAGCACTCGGCCGTGTGCTGTCGATTATGATCTCGGCACGGTACGGTTCGGCGGTTGGAATTGAAAATAATGCCTACCGGATTCTTTTGCGGCTGCCAAAGATGGTTCGTGCACCGGATGTAGAGGAAGTGCTGTTGTCTCTTGAACCGGAACATGTTGATGCGGTGCTCACGCTCGCCCTGAAAAAAACGGCGCTGTATAAATGGAAACTGGTGCAGATAGCAAAGAAGTTCGGCGCAATTGATGCGGATGCGGATTATGAGAAACTAAGTATGAACCGGCTGCTTGAACTTTTTGACGGGACGGTTGTCGAAAATGAGGCGTTTCGCGAACTGTTCTTTTCCAATATGGATGTTGCCGGCGCGAAGGAGATTATTACCCGCCTGAAAAATCATCAGATGGAAACGAGAACCAGCCGGTTATCGGTTATCGGCGCACAGGGTCTGTTTTCAGAGCGGGATGTGGTGGTGCCGCCGGGAGAAGATCAGGCGATTCTGGAATCGGTGAAACACCGTATAGCCGAGCAGGATGTTATTCTTGCCTGTATGCACTGCAAGAAATGGAAATCGCATACGAAGACCGGGCAGGTTCCCGAGGTTCCGGTCTGTCCGGTCTGCGGTGCCCGGCTGATTGCGGTGCTGAAACCGTATGAAGAGCCGATGTATGCGGCGCTGAGAAAGAAAAACCGGACGGTTGAAGAAAAAGATGCGGAAAAACGTATGCTCAGGAATGCAAATATGGTGTTGTCCAGCGGGCGGGCGGCCGTGATTGCGTTGTCGGGCCGCGGGGTGGGGCCGGAGTCGGCCGCACGGATTCTGGCGACCTTTGCGAAAGGAGATAATTTCTATCGGGAAATTCTGAAAGCCGAACGCCGGTTTGTTCAGACACATCAGTATTGGGGATAAAGATATATAATTTCAGAGATAAGAGGTACATATGACTGATGAGTGCGAAAAGAAAGGGTTTGCCATTGCATCCTTTGTACTTGGTATAGTGAGCATTGTCCTGTTCTTTATTCCGCTGCTGCCGCTTCTTACGGCGGTTCTGGCAATTATATTTGGCGGCGTTTCCCTCCATGCAAAAGAGAGCGGACGGGGGTTTGCTATTGCAGGTCTGGTCCTTGGAATTATAATGCTGGTCTTCTACGTCCTTGTCATTATCATTGCCGGTCTGTCGTTTGCAGCGGTGGTCAGCAATGTTACGATTCTGACGCCGACTGCCGCAGCGGGTCCGGCCGTGTAATAAAAATCACCGCATATTCATTTTTTATGCAGGGGCGTGTCAGCTGAACTTCTTATCGTGCCAGTATCCGGTGACCCGCCCGTTCAATGCAAGTTTTCCCAGTTTTTTATCAACGTCTGCAAGCACCTCGCGGCTGACAGCCCCCGCAAGCGGTGTGCCGGGAAGCGGCGTCAGATAATGCACATGTACCTGTCCGAATCGTGCGGCGTCGCCTACGAGTGCCAGGGTCTGTTCTTCGTCCTCGTCTGTTTCAAAGGGGAAACCGAAGATAACATCCACGACCGGCGTCAGCCCGTATTCACGGCAGATGTCAAGCGCATGATAGACGGCGGCGACCGTGTGGCCGCGGTGAAGCGAGGAGAGCACGGCGTCTGAACCTGCCTGAGCACCAAAGTGCAGACGGGTATTGGCGCAGTACTGCACAACCAGCTCCGCCGTTTCTTCGGTTACGAACTCCGGCCGCACCTCGGAGGGGAAGGTGCCAAGATAAATAGCATTGTCCGGCATGGATGCAAGCAGCCGTTCCAGTTTGGGAACGGCGGGAGTTTTTCCATCTGCGGACCCGTAGGCAAATGCGTTTGGCGTGACAAACCGGGCGTCGTGATATTTTTCTGCCATGGAAACGACGGCTTCCCGCGAACGGTGATGCATATGCCGGCCGTGCAGCCGCGGGGTCTGACAGTATCCGCAGTTGAACGGACATCCGCGGGACAGTTCAATATATCCTTTCATGCGGGAAAAGGAAGGAAACGCATCCAGCCGGACCGAACAGTCCGGCGGGTTCAGCCCGAACCGCTGTGTTGCAACACCGGCAATACGTTCCGGTTCACCGCCCGTGGTAATGGCGTCAAGCAACCGCGGCAGGGTCCGCTCGCCTTCGCCGACGACGACATAGTCGGCAATATCGGCCGTCTCTTCCCAGCAGGCCGAGGGATGCGGTCCGCCGGCGATGACGATACCGCCGGCGTTCTGCATTTCTTCGGTATATGCGGCATAGTTCAGGCTGTTCAGGCTGTAGCAGACGATATCGTCACCGGCCGCCGGGGCGTTAACCGGTTCCAGCCGGTATCCGTATTGTTCGCAGGCGGCATACAGCGCTGCATACGAGTTTCGGGCTGCTGCAATATAGCGCCAGACACAGTTCATGAAAAAGTGACCGTGCCGGCTGTTGCGTCGACGGTGACCGTGGTGCCCGACGCAGGAAGCGTGCCGTCCAGCCGGTCAACGGTTGGAATTTCAGAGATGATAGCACCGATTGCAATTATTGTCTCGCATTCGATGTTGATGATAGCCGCCGGAGCGACATTATTTTTTGCAAGCGCATACAAAACATATGACCCCACAGTCGAGCCTTTTCCGTGGGGAAACGCCAGAACGGTTCCGGCGACCGACTGACCGGCTAAGGGATGAGCCGCGTCGATGATTACGCCGGTTGCAGGGTTTACCCCGCCCAGAAAAGAGATAGGGGTGGTGGTGGAAAGAAGTGGGGCCGTGGCACTTCCTTTTGCGATGCTTCGTCCGTTAAGAATCATTGACACATATATAGGGAGGAGATGCTTTAATACTTTCACACCCTACCATTGAAAACAGATGAAGGGATTTTGTGACGGGCTGCTGGACGAGCGGCTGTATGCGCTGAATGTAAACGGACGCACGCTGGTGTCGGTGATTCTTCTTGCCGGTATGGAGAAGGAGTTTGCATACGGGTATCTGGCAACGGAAGGAATTGTGCCGCCGGCAGATATTGATTCGGTTATGGTGGAAGATACGGCGGTGAGTGTGCTGACGACGAATCCGTTTAAGGTTCTGCTGCCGAAAAAATCGATTGTCTCCGGTTGCGGGGGAACGGCGTCGTATCTGGATCCCGCGCAGCTGCCGGTGATTGAAACAAAAGCAACGATACCGAAATTTTCAGTGTCGTTTGATGATCCGGTGGTGAAGGCAGGAGGATTTATGGCGGCGGTCAGTGGTCCGGCGGGTCAGGTTGCGGCGGTCGATCTGAGCCAGACAGCGGCAATCGATAAAGCGGTCGGTGCAGCGGTTATGCAGGGCGCACCGCTTGCTGATTCTATTCTCCTGCTGTCCGGAAAGGTAACCGCAGACTGCGTGAGAAAGGCGTTGAAAGCAGGGATACCGTTTGTGGCGGCGGTCTATGCCCCAACCCGCATGGCAGCAGACCTTGCCGGAGTGGGTAATCTTACGCTGGTTTCAATTCCAGAACGGCACCTTACATGTTGAAGTATGGCCGGCCGCAAAAAAACAAATAATATCTTCTGCGGCGCCATCTATTACTATAGAGCAGTATGACAAACGACAAAACAGCCGGCGAATCTGACAGAGCCCCGATACTATTTATTCCGGGGATTTTCGGAAGCCGGCTCTATACTGAAGATGGCGGGCTGGTATGGTCATCGTTGGCAGGGCTTGCACATCATGCAGACCAGCTCCCGGCAGACCACGCGCTGACCGTTAAAAACAACTTTGAAAATCAAAATAACCTGCGTGCAGCGCAGCGGGAAGGAGGAGCAACAGGGATGTATCATATAGTACTAAACCATCTCTGTGCCGCATTTCCTGACCGTGAAATTTATTTCTTTTCATATGATTTCAGACAATCATGCGCTGACTCGGCCGCCCGGCT
Source organism: uncultured Methanomicrobiales archaeon (assembly GCA_964488725.1). Lineage (GTDB taxonomy): Archaea > Halobacteriota > Methanomicrobia > Methanomicrobiales > Methanocorpusculaceae > Methanocorpusculum. The sequence continues at coordinate 6,952 of CAZAWD010000018.1, forward strand.
TCAAGAAGAAATTGAATTTGTGCAGAACGGAGATGCAGCCCGCCGGGTAGATATTATAGCGCACAGCATGGGCGGACTGGTGGTATCATCGTATGTTGAACAGCACGGAACAGACAGCTTTCATAAAATAATAACGCTTGGAACGCCCTACGCGGGGATCCCGGACGGAATATGTGCGGTTACTGCCGGAAATTTCTTTGGATTTCCGCGGGGACTCGTTGAAAAAATGGGGATTACCCGGGAACTGGTGTCGCAGTTTCCGGGGGTTGCCGACCTGCTGCCTTCGGCCGGGTATCAGGCGGCCCATCCGTTTATCGAAGCCGCCGGGCAGGAGATGAAAACAGAAGATGCAGATAAATTGCTGGTGAGGATATTTGGAGATCAGTATACCGCCTGCCGGCAGAGAATCGCATCGCGAATAGCAGAAGGGACACAAAAGATGGCAGAATTTGAAGGAGTGTATGTTGCAGCCGGAACAAACCATTCCACCATTACATCGGTTTTGTATGCCCATGGAGAAGTGAAAGCGATCCGGTCAAAGGACGGAGACGGCGTAGTGCCGTATGACTCGGCCGTGATGTTCGGGCTGTTTGAAGGGCCAAAACGTGATGCAAAAGGAAGAGAACGGTTTGTGTCGTTTGGAGTGCGGCATAATGCGCTGCTTCTGATGCCTGAATGTGTGCAATGGATAACAGAAATACTGCGGTGAAAGACGATTTTATACGCCGGAACTATACCGCGCTGATATCATATTCTTTTATATCTGACAGACTGCCCGGCCGACAGGTAAAAAGAGGAACATAGAATTACCAACACGACAAATAACTACACAATGTTATATCAAGCGGGACTGATTTTCGAAGGCGGCGGCATGCGCGGCGCCTACACCGCCGGCATCATCGATGCCCTTCTCGAAAACGATATGGAGTTCACCTACTGCTACGGCGTCTCATCTGGTGCCTGTCACGCCACCAGTTACCTCTCCAAACAGCCCGGCCGCGCTCAGCGTATCATCACCAATTACACCGACGACGACCGCTATTTCAGCATCAAAAACCTCCTTAAAACCGGCAACATGTTCGGTATCGACATGTTATTCAATATCATCCCCCGTCAGCTTGACTTGTATGACTATGAAACAGCCGCAAAAAACCCGGCAAAATTTTATGTCGGTGTCATCAACGTAAAAACCGCTGAATCCGAATATCTCTACGTTGAAAATATTGAACGTGATTACATGATGGTATGTGCATCAATGTCACTTCCCATCATCTCAAAACGCGTCAAAATTAACGGCCAGTCCTACCTCGACGGCGGTATTGTAGATTCAATTCCGTTAAAAAAATCCATCGCCGACGGCAACAAAAAAACAGTCCTCGTTCTGACACAGGACGCCGCATATCGAAAAGGAATCAACAAAATTCTTCCTTTCATCGCTCTCATCTACTTCCGGTTCCCCAAATTCGTCGGAAAAATTGCAACCCGCCACATCCGCTACAACGAAGCACTGGAACTGGTCGCAGCCGAAGAGCAGGCGGGGCGGGCCTTTGTTTTCCGGCCGAAAAAACCCGTTCACGTCGGCCGGCTTGAAGTCAACAAAGAAAAAATCGAAGAATTATATAAAGAAGGATATGCGGACGGTATTGAAATGATGCCGAAACTAAAAGAATTTCTGGAGAGCCCGTAATGGTGCTTACCCGCCGCATTATCCCCTGCCTCGATTTAAAAGACGGCCGGGTCGTAAAAGGAGTACATTTTGAAGGGCTTCATGACGCGGGCGACCCGGTTGAACTATCCCGCCGGTACAACGAACAGGGCGCCGACGAAGTGGTATTCTTAGACATTTCCGCATCAAAAGACAACCGCCGCTCAATGATTGAGGTCATTGAACGTGCGGCCGACGAGCTCTACCTCCCGCTGACCGTGGGCGGCGGTATCCGCACCACCGCCGACATAAAAACCATGCTTCGTGCCGGAGCGGATAAAGTTTCTTTAAACACGGCAGCGGTAAAAACACCTGACGTAATTAATGAAGGGGCCCGTCTCTTCGGCAACCAGTGTATTGTCTTAGCCGAAGATGTGCGCCGGAATTATACTATGAAACCCGGCGTCACGCCCGTTACGCTTGCCGACGGCCGGGAATGCTGGTATGAAGTGGTTATCTACGGCGGCAGTCAGAGAACCGGCCGCGATGCAATCCAATGGGCAGAAGAAGCCGTTCACCGCGGCGCGGGTGAAATACTGCTGACCTCAATGGAAACCGACGGCGTGAAAACAGGATTTGACCTTGAAATCACCGCAGCCGTTTCCGATACCGTCGACGTGCCCATCATTGCATCCGGCGGCGTTGGAACCCTTGCTGATTTTTACGACGGATTCGTTACCGGAAAAGCTGACGCCTGCCTTGCCGCCAGTGTATTTCACTACGGCGAACTGACCATAGCAGAGGTTAAACAGTATCTGTATGCCCGGGGAGTTTCAGTCAGATTATAAACGCCGGGGCCGCCGGTGGGCGGGAACAGCGGATATCCCCCCGCTACCCTCCGGCGCTCTCATACTGGAAGCCGGATGCGGTAACGGAAAAACACTTGCCGGCCTTGCAGACTTTAAGACGATCGGCGTTGATATTTCACCCGAAGCAGTTCGTCTGAGCGCGTGCGCAACGGCGGTTGCCGGCGATGTATGCGCCCTTCCGTTTGCGGACGCGGTCTTTGACGCCGTGTTATGCCTGCACCTTCTGGGCCATCTTCGTGCAGCCGATAGAAAAAAAGCAGCGGATGAACTGATACGGGTCGTAAAACCAACCGGAACAATTTATTTCAGGGATTTTTCCGTAGACGATTTCCGGTGCGGCACCGGAACGGAAGTCGAACCAGACTCGTATCTGCGCGGCGACGGACTCATGACCCATTATTTTACCGAACCGGAAGTAACATCCCTTTTCGGCCATGGCCGCCTCAGCCGGACCGCATGGACGCTGCGCGTTCGTGGAGTTATATATCCCCGTTCTGAAATTAACGGGGTGTTTGAACGGCCAAAGTCTTAATCACACACAACCGCAGATATAATAACCATATGACACCTTCCCTTCTTTCCTGCCTGCACTATAATCCCGACGGCCTTATCGCCGTTATTGTCCAGGACGCCGTATCCAAAGATGTGCTCATGTTTGCATATGCCAACGAAGAAGCCGTCCGGCTCACGGTTCAAACGGGATACGCCCATTATTTCAGCAGGTCACGACAAAAACTCTGGAAAAAAGGCGAAGAGTCAGGACATCTTCAGCAGATCAGTGAAATACGAATAGACTGTGATGCAGATACACTTCTGTATCTGGTGCATCAGACCGGGTGCGCCTGTCATGAAGGGTATCAGAGTTGTTTTTTTAGAACAATTGACGGCAGCGTTGTTCTTCCCCGTCTGAAAAATCCCGCTGAAATATACACCAGTCAATAAAAAATAGAATTATTCAATAGAAATCGGGGTGCCCTCTTCCGGCTCTGCCTTAATGAGGGTAACTTCCATAATTCCATTTTTAAACGATGCGGTTGCTCCTTCGGCATTGACCTTAGCCGGCAGAACAATTACCCGCTGACCCGTCTGCGTCCGGCGCTCGCGAAGATGATACGTGCCGGCAGATACGGTTTCATAGTCTGCGTTGGTTTTTATGAGAAGCGTGGTGGGATTGATAAGACGCACGGACACATCTGCCTTATCAACGCCGGGCAGGTCACAGACAACAACAAATTCTTTTTCCATCTCGCATAAATCGACATGGAAGTCGCCGGCAAGACGCGGAACGGTATTTTTAACAGCAGTCTTTATAGAGTCGGGGCTCGGAAGGAAGTTTGCCGCCCGGGTTTCCATTTCGGAAACGAGAGCGTCAATTTCTGAACCAAGTGTGCTGAAACTAAATGCATACGGAGTGATTGCCATGATTCTGTTAACCTCTTATTTTTACTTACTATAAGTAAGCGTTTTTAAAATATATACTTTTCTAATATGTCCGAAAACGGAAAGGAAGGTGTTTATGATAGAACGGATTAATAATATATCCACATGGCAGTACAGACAAAGTCACGTTCGGGGGGTAAACCCGCGAAAAAAGAAATCAACTGGCTACAGGTAGGTGTAGTAGGATTTTGTGTTTTAGTGGTTGTAATGTGCGTTTTATCGTTCAGCAACTTCTCGACATTTTT
>CAZAWD010000019.1:0-11006 GCA_964488725.1 uncultured Methanomicrobiales archaeon
CAAGCGTTCCGTTCTTTAACGCCGTTGTCATCAGCTCGGACGCGCCGAAAAGAACCATCGATTCATCGTCCAGCACTGTCCGTTCGGGCGTACACATCCCAAACGACTTAATACGAAACGCAATATTTTTTTCAACCGTCTTTGGCGTTACCGGATCAATGGGTGCCTTAAACCGCTTTGCAAACGGACAAAATGAAATCTTCGGCTCACCCACCTCGATAATTTTTCCGTTGGAAATAACTACCCGGGTCACACCCGCCGCTTCAATAACATGCCTGTCTTCCATAAGTAATTAGTATATAGATTCAGAAAATGATAAATGACACGCCGGCAAACATACCTCTCAATGTCCGCCCGATACTTTGAACCCGACGCTGCCCGTGGAGTCGCGCTCATACTCATGGTAATTTATCATATTTTCTTCTGCCTGTATTTTTTCACAACGACTGTTCCCTGGTTCAACCCGTCTGTAATTTCGGGCGCTCCCATAGCATTTCTTTTCATCTCCATTGCCGGCCTTTCACTGGTCCTCTCTGCCGGGCGTGAACCTGACAGAAAAAAATCTGCAAAAAAACTGTGCATCCGCGGCCTTAAACTCATCACGGTTGCCATTCTGATATCCGTTGTTACCTGGCTTGTATATCCCGCGGGTTTTGTCATCTTCGGCGTTCTTCACCTCATCGGCTGCGGGACCATCCTTGCAATTCCGTTTATTGTTATGAACCTGCGCTGGTATATCCCGTTTTTTTTCGGCGTAGTCATCCTGCTTCTTGCCCCCGTCGTCTCGCTTCTGCGGGGCCCCGCATATCTTCTGCCGCTTGGAATCATCCCTGCCGGATTTTATACTATAGACTATGAACCGCTGATTCCATGGTTTGGTGTCATGCTCCTCGGCATTGCTCTTGGCCGTCTTCTTTATCCGTCGGGCACCCGCGGCCGTCTCATGTCGCATCTTGGAAATATGCCGGCTGTCCTTGTCCCGTTCTGTTTTCTCGGCCGGCACACGCTCATCATATATCTGGTACATGTTCCGGTTATCATTGCCTTCATCTTTATTTTCGGCCTTGCACCGCTTCCGTTCTGATTATATTTCTCCGGCGCCCTGTGTGAAAAAGACATCTTAAAGTAAGAACACTGCCAAACATTAGTGTCATGATCCCTCTGATGCTTGACCTCTCCGATTCGCGCCTCCTTGTATTTGGTGCCGGCAGTGTGGGTATCAGAAAACTCCATTCATTTCTTGGTAACTGTAAGGAAATCACCATCATTGCCAAAGAGTGCAGGGAGTGCATTGCGGGCGCATCATGTCTGGAGCTCGACCTTGCCTCCCTTAGTGACGAGGATCTCGCCTCTCTTATCGCCCGGCACGATTTCATCATCGCCGCGACCAATGATGCGGCGCTTAATAAAAAAATAGTCTCGGCCGCCCGAACGCAGGGAAAATGGTTCAACAGCAGTGACGAACCCGGCACTTTTCTCCTCCCTGCCGTTTTTCGTGACGACGGGGTCACGCTCGCGGTATCAACCGAAGGAAAAGCGCCGGCGGTTGCCGCATTCGTCCGGGACAGCATACGTGACCGCTATCCGGGTCTGTCTATCATGACCGGGGTGCAGGCTTTCCTTCGCGCATCGTTGAAGGAGTCAGAACCGTCACAGGCACGGCGGGCGGACCTTCTGCGCCGCATTCTTGCCGATGATGAAATCTGGCAGGCCGCCAACACCGGCGATGCAGAAAAAGCACTTGCACTTGCACGGAGCCGGATATGAACGTTGATTTATCTCTTGCTTCATTCGACTATACTCAGCATGATCAGGCCGCGCTGACAGAAAATCGCTGGGAAAACGAATCCGAATTCTTTGAGAAAGCCGCCGGGCGGTTTGCCGGTTCACTGCTTCTTCAGACCTGCAACCGGGTAGAAATCCTTGTTCACGGCAGTGAGGACGAACTTCGTTCCTTCCTGAAAGATGAGGGACGAACCGGGTTTATCTTCTTTTCCGGAGATGACGCCCTGCTTCACCTGTCCCGTCTTGCCGCCGGGACTGAGTCACTCATTGTCGGCGAAGATCAGATTCTCGGTCAGCTGAAAAATGCTCTTCTCCATGCCGAAGAGGCCGGAGCTGCTGATGCGGTTATCTCATCATGTATCACCACTGCTATCCGGCTTGGCGTTACTATCCGCCGGAAGACTTCAATTAACCGGGGCGCTGTATCAATTGGTTCGGCCGCGGTCCTGTTAGCCGAGGATGAGATAGGAGATCTTACCGGCAAAAATATCCTTGTTGTCGGCGGCGGCGAGATGGGGCGGCTTGTTACCAAATCCCTTGCAGAGAAAAATCTCCGCGCCATTTATGTAACCAACCGCACGTATGAAAACGCCCGCGTACTTGCGTATGAAATCGGCGGGAGGGCTATGCATCTGGACCAGCTGTATCCCTGTATTGCCTTGTCTGACGTGGTCATCTCATGCACCGCGGCCCCTCATGAAATTATCCGGCGCGGCCCGCTTGCCGCGGTCATGGACGAACGGTTCTGGCCGCTTGACCCCGCGCCGCGCAAACTTGTTATCATCGATATTGCCCAGCCGGCGGATGTTGAAAAAGAATGCTCCGAAATTCCCGGCGTAAATCTATTTACTATTGATGATCTTCGCGGCATCTCCCGCCGGAACATGGAGTCGCGGCGGGCCGAGACCCGCCACGCTGAAGAGATTGTGTGTGAATATCTGCCGGAGTTCGTGCGTATCATCGACCGCACGGCGGCAGGTGATGTGCTTGCCAGCCTCTATTCATGGGCCGAAGAAATCAGATGCCGTGAATGTGCCCGGGCGATTCACCGCCTGAAATCCGGCGGTGATGCCGAATCCATCATTGCCGCGCTGTCCTCTTCCCTGACGAAAAAACTTCTGGAAGACGCCGGCTCGGTTATCCGCCGCGCCGCTGAAGGTACGAACATCGAACAGGCACGCAGACTCGTGTCAGAAATTACCACCACCAAGAGATCATAATCATGTATCCAGAAACCAGACTCAGACGCCTGAGAAGGCCCATTCTTCGCCCGCTGTTTACCGAAACCCGGCTGTCGCCCGAGATGTTTTGCCTGCCGCTTTTCTTTGACGAAGCAGCAGATACCGAAACCGAAATCGCATCCATGCCGGGTCAGTTCCGCTACCCGCTCAGTTCCGCCGGCCCGCTTGCAAAAACTCTTGCATCAGAAGGGGTGCGTTCGGTTATTATCTTTGGGATCCCCAAAGTCAAGGACGAAGCCGCCAGCGGTGCGTTTGCCGCTGACGGTGTGGTTCAGCGTGCCGTTTCTGCGATGAAAAAAGCAGCGCCCGGCCTTGTGGTTATTGCCGATCTGTGCGCCTGTGAGTACACCAGTCATGGTCACTGCGGGATTCTTCATGAAACCTGTGACGGCCCCGATCTCGACAATGATGCATCTCTGGCACTTATGCAGAAAATTGCGGTTAGTCAGGCGCGTGCGGGGGCGGATATGGTTGCACCGAGCTGTATGCTCGACGGGATGGTGTCATCTATCCGCCGTGCGCTGGATGATGCAGGATTTTCAGATACTGCTATTATGTCCTACAGTACGAAGTTTGCCTCATGTCTTTACGGCCCGTTCCGTGACGCCGCGGATTCCGGGTTCTCGTTCGGCGACCGGCAGAGCTATCAGATGAACCCGGCCAATGCCCGCGAGGCGTTTCGTGAAAGCGAACTTGATGCTGATGAGGGGGCTGATGTGTTGATGGTCAAGCCGGCAACGTTCTATCTTGATGTCCTCGCTGATGTCAAGTCGCTTGGTCTGCCGGTTGCCGCCTATCATGTCTCCGGCGAGTATGCTATGATAAAAGCCGCGGCACAGAACGGTTGGCTGGATGAAAAACGCACGGTGATGGAAGCGATGCTCTCCATTTCGCGTGCAGGAGCTGATTTGATTATTACCTATTATACCCGTGATATCCTGAGGTGGCTTGCTGCATGAATGATGCAGTGAAGAGCACCCGGTCGGCGGAGCTGTTTGCAGAAGCAAAGACGCTTCTTCCGGGCGGCGTGTCCAGTCCGGTGCGGGCAATTTCCCCGTATCCGTTTTACGTCTCATCCGCACGCGGGGCGATGCTGGAAACAGTTGACGCCCGGCAGTATGTAGACTGCTGTCTCGGCTACGGCCCGATGATGCTCGGGCATCAGAATCCGGTTGTGCAGGCAGCAGTTGCCGCCCAGCTGGAGAAGGGGTGGCTGTTTGGGACTCCGACGGAGCTTGAGGTTACGCTTGCGAAGAAAGTATGCGCTGATTATCCGTCTATTGATATGCTCAGGTTTGTTTCAACCGGAACGGAGGCAACTATGGCGGCGCTGCGGCTTGCCCGCGGGTATACGAAGAAGACGGATATTGTTAAGGTCGAAGGCGGTTTTCACGGCGCCCATGATGCTGTTCTGATTGCCGCCGGCAGCGGGGCTACGACGCACGGAACGCCCGACTCAGCCGGGGTGCCGGCTGAGTTTGCCGCGTGTACGCATCAGGTTCCCTATAATGATGCCGAGGCGCTTGAGACACTGCTCAGCAAAAATGATACCATTGCGGCGTTTATCGTTGAGCCGGTTCTCGGAAACATCGGGCCGGTTCTGCCCGACGACGGATATCTTTCGGATATCCGTGAGATTACCAAAGCGCATGATGTTCTTCTTATCTTTGATGAGGTCATTACCGGATACCGTCTGGGTCTTTCCGGCGCGCAGGGACGGTTTTCTGTGACGCCTGATATTACGACGCTGGGAAAAATTGTCGGCGGCGGTCTGCCCATAGGCGTGTTTGGTGCGCGCCGTGAGATTATGGAGATGGTTTCACCAGCCGGTCCGGTGTATAATGCAGGGACGTTTAATGCAAATCCGCTGACGATGGCAGCAGGTATTGCGGCGGTTGATTATCTGCACGCGAACGCTTCTTTGTATGCCGCAGCCGAAGATAAAATCCGTGCGGTTTCAGAATCAGTTCCGAAGAATGCCAAAGGTTCGTTTGTCTCCTGCGGGTCGATGTTTAAGTATTTCTTCCGTTCTGAAGCGCCGAAGAATTATCGTGAGGCAAAGGAGTCGGATACGTCGGCGTTCCGGGTGTTCTGGGAGTCTGCTTTGTCTGCCGGTGTGTTTCTGCCGCCGTCCCAGTTTGAGACGAATTTTATTTCGTTTGCGCATGATGAGGCCGCGATGGAAAAAATACGCGGGGTGTATTCATGTCTGTAATCAGGCTCGGGACCCGCGGAAGCAAACTCGCGCTTGCTCAGACGGCGAAGGTTGCGGGGCTTCTTGAAGCGCAGGGATTTTCAACCGAGACGGTGATTATTAAAACGAAAGGTGATGCGGTGACGGACCGCGGGCTTCATCAGATTGGCGGGTTCGGGGTGTTTGTCCGTGAGCTTGATAATGCGATTCTTTCCGGTGAGATTGATGCGGCGGTGCATAGTATGAAGGATATTCCGGCAGCGCGTCCGGCGGGTCTTGTGACGGCGGCGGTTTTGAAGCGTGATCCGCCGTTTGATTATATGGTGATGGAAAAGCCGATGGATGACGTTGAAATCATCGGGACGTCGTCACTCAGGCGTCGTGCCCAGCTTCTGCGCTATTATCATGATCAGCCTGAGATGCATATCGCATCACTTCGCGGAAATATTGATACCCGGCTTTCGAAGCTGCGGTCGGGTGAGTTTGATGCGGTGGTTCTGGCTGAAGCCGGTCTGGTGCGGCTGGGGTATCGTATTAACGGGTTTAGGATGCCGGCCGATGCGTTTGTGCCGGCACCAAATCAGGGGACGATTGCGGTTGTGGCACGGGATGATCCGGTGATCACCGCGGCGTTTTCTCCGCTTAATGATGAGCAGACGGCGTTTGATACGGCAATTGAGCGCGCCGTGATGGAAGAGATCGGCGGAGGATGTTTTACGCCGCAGGGAATTTATGCGCAGGGGGGCAGGCTGATTGCGGAGGTTTTGTCGCTTGATGGTATGCGGGCGAAACGTGTTTCCGGTATGATTTCTGATATCGGGTCGGCCCGTGAGACGGGATGTCAGCTGCGTGATGAGGCGGCTGATCTGATTGCCGAGGCACGGGCTGTTGTGGAGGGAGAGTAATGACGGATATGGGAAAAGTTACGCTGGTCGGCTCAGGCCCGGGAGGTCTTGGGCTGCTGACGGCCGCGGCACGGGCAGCTATTGACTCAGCGGAGGTTGTTTTGTATGATCAGCTTCCGGGTGAGGAGATTATAGCAACTCTGCCGGCGGCGGCTGAAAAGATTGATGTTGGAAAATACGGGGGGCAGCATACGATGAAGCAGGCTGATATTGAACAACTGATGGTTGAAAAAGCGCGTGCCGGTCTGCATGTGGTGCGGCTGAAGGGGGGCGATCCGTTTGTGTTTGGGAGAGGCGGTGAGGAGATGGAGACGCTTCGCAAATACGGTGTGCCGGTTGAGGTGGTGCCGGGCGTAACAAGCGGCGTTGCGGTGCCTGAATGTGTTGGAATCCCGGTGACGCACCGCGCGTGGGCGAGTTCGGTGACTCTGGTTACGGGTCATGAAAATCCTGAGAAGGAGGTTTCTGCTATCGACTGGAAATGGCTTGCGTCCTGTCCCGGAACGATTGTTATGTATATGGGGGTCAAGAATCTGCCGCGGGCGGCAAATCTTCTGATGGAAAATGGAATGACTCCTGCAACAAAGATTGCGGTTATTGAAAACGGGTTCCGTAAAAATCAGCGGGTGACAACGTCAACGCTTGCCGGGATAGAGGAAACTGCGGCACGGGCGGGATTCAGACCGCCGGCGATTATTGTTATCGGCGAGGTAGTAAGCCTGTATCGTGACGGGAGCGAAGGCGCGTGGGCGCGGGAATAAAATAAAAAAAATTTTTCCGCTTTTATGCGGAAAGTTTCTTCAGATCTTTTTTGAAGACGATACCTTCAACCAGTGAAATTACTGCATTAATCAGCAGAGCAACGCCGATGACAATTACCAGTATGCCTGCGCCGATTCCCGGGTTGACAAGGAAGAAAATACCAACAGCTACTGAAACCAGACCAAGAATAAAGGTCAGAATCCTAATGCCGGTGGATAGTCCTTTGCCGAATGCAAGGATGATATCTGACAGACCGCTTAACAGTGCAATAATCCCGATGAATATTGTTGCGAATGCAACCATAAACTGCGGGTTGATGAATGAGTAAATTGCCAGAGCTATTCCGATAATCCCCAAAATTACCATCAGCCAGTTCCGTTTGAAGTATCCAAATGCCGCAAATCCTGAAAAAAGTGCGACGATAGATACAATCAGAAGGAAAAATGCAAGCAGATATGCGCTGAGGTTCATGGTAGCAAAGGGGAAGACCAGACAAAAGATACCAAGCACGGCAAGTATGACTGCTTTTAGAATCATAAACTTCCATGCTCCGGTACTTATTGAATCTTCAACAACTACGAAACTTGCCATGTTATTTTATCGGTGTGCTGAAGAGATAAAGGTATGGAAAAAAGAAGTTATTCAGGCAGTCTTTGCTTCCTTCTTGAAGACAAATGCTTCGATGATTGCCATGATTCCAAATGCTGCAAGGAATATTCCGCCGACCTGCACGATGGTAATTGCTGCCATCAGCGGCTGGAGAAGGAACAGAACGCCGAGCACAATTCCAAGAACGCCGTTTACTGCCATCAGGCCGCGGTTGACTGAGCCGCTTTTACCCATGATTGCAAGGCCGAGGTCGGTGATACCGCCGATAAGAGCAGCTGCTGCAATGAAGTAGATGAGGTAGAGGGCAAAGACTGCGGGGAAGATGAGGGCACAAATACCGAGGATCACAACAAGTATTCCTAGGATGATGGTCCACCATGTACGCTTTGCTTCTCCAAAGAATGTGGTGCCTGATGTCATTAATGCAATTCCAAGGAGAAGGAGGAATACCGCGGCAAGTGTTTCTCCCACGAAGATTGATGCGAAGGTAAATGCCATCATCAGGATTCCAAGAATCAGCATTAAAATACCTTTGACAATTAAGGAGCCAAAGATATTTTTTTCAACATTTGCTGAGTTGTCAGACATAATAAAACAATAGGGATGCTGAGATAATAAATTGTTGTGTTGCGGGTTATTGGGTTTGAAGGTATTTATACTTTTGATAGCTAATGAGATATGTAGAAATGTCTCCTGTTGCGATGCATAATGGCGAGGTTCAATATTATGCTTCTCCGGTTCTGGTAAAGAGCCAGCGGTATTATGCGACCCTTACGAATGAGCGGCTGGTTATTGAGGGGGGGGCTTCTCCCCGTGAGTTTAAGGTCAGCAGTATTCTTGCGGCGTATCCGGAACGCCTTGATAATAAAGATCCCGGTCTGAAACTTGTTTTGGCGACGCCTTCGGGTCAGAAGGAGATGGTATGGGCATTTCCGCTTGAGCCGGTGTTTCAGGCAGGGGAGCAGGAGGCATGGCTTTCAAATATTGCCAGGGTTTCGGGGGATAAGCCGTTTGTTGTTTCTCCGAAGGAACCGATTTCGGCGGCGTCACGTCCTGCGGTGCCCGATCCGAAGTTGTCTTTTGATGTTGATGCGGCGGCTGATGTGCCGGTTTCTGTTCCTGAGGCGGCGGTTGTGATTGCGGCTGTGGCTGATGCACCGGTGCCGCCGGTGTCGGATTCTCCTGAGCATGCGCCGCCTGCGGGTATGCCCGAGCTGATTCATGGGGAGACGATGGTTATCAATACGGCGGGGGTTCGGATTAAACGGTCGTTTTATACGTTGTGTCTGACGAATCTCCGGTTGGTTCTTCAAAATAATGCCGGGAAAATCGGGCGTGAGTTTGCAATTGCCGAGTTGATGGATGCGGCAGGGTTGGAGACGGAGGCGGGCGAGCCGGCGATTGCGTTGTCGGTGGGGTCGCAGTCGGGATTGAAGCAGATGCTATTGACGTTTCCTTCGGTTGCGGCGCGTGATGCATGGATGCGCGAGTTCCAAAATAAGCTTCCCCGCAGGAATCCGGGGGGGGTGTCTGCATCTTCTGCACCGGTGCCGGCCGAGCGTGTTGGTACGTTTGTTCCGGCAACAAATGAGCGTGTTCTTGTTTCAACGCCGCAGGTGCGGGTTAAGCAGAGTTATGTTGTTTTGCATCTGACGAATACGCGGTTTGTGATTGATGGGAAGTCGGGGATTATGGGTGAGTTTGCGGTAAATTCGCTTATGCGTGCGGTGCGGATGGCAAGTGAAATCGGTGAGCCCGGAATTTCGCTGAAGATCGGGTCTGTGAAGGGTGAGCGGGATATGCATCTGATTTTTTCGTCGATGAATGATCGTGAGGCGTGGATGGATGCGCTGTTTGCGGTGATTCCGGAGCTTGGTGCGGTGGCGGTTGCGCCGCAGTCGCGGGAGTATACGGTGACGACGGTTCAGCCCCCGTCTCCGGAGAATCCCCAGACGGTCCGGTGTCCGGCGTGCGGGGGGGAGAATCATGTTGATGATGAGGTTTGTGCGTTGTGCGGGACATCTTTGCATGAGCATGGCTCGTCGCCTGTTCCTGCGCGCACGCGGCGTCAGCCGGATGATGATGGCACGGTAAAAGAACGCCGGAGATCTTCACGTCCGCCGCGCGAACCACGTGAGCCACGCGAGCGTGCGCCGTATAACGGGAGTGCTATCGGGTTTATTACCCGGCCGTCAGATGCGTTTGCATATTACGGGCATGATGGTATAGGTTCGGCTCTGGGGTTGTTTTTTGCGGCGGGGGCGGTCTGGGCGTTTGTGACGGTTTTGTTTGTGGCATATATTGTGCCGGCACTGTTGTCTATAGATGTTACTCAGTTCCCGATTTTTTCGGCGCTCCAGACGAATATTTTGCTGATGGTAATTTTTGCGGTGATGCTGTATGTTCTCTGGATTGTGTGTATGTTTGTGCATGCGCTGGTGGTGGCGATTCTTGCCCGGGTGTTTGAACCGTCAGTGCGTATCGGTGAGGCGATGGCTGTTGTGATGCGCAGTTCGCTTACGTTTGCGGTTGTCGGGTGGATTCCGATTGCCGGGATGATGGCGGCGAGTGTGTGGACGACGGTTTCAACCGCAAAGGGACTTGTTGCGGGGCAGGAGCTTCGCGGCGGTCCGGCGGTTATTGCAGCGGTGGTCGGATGTGTGGTGGTGTATGCAGGATTGTTTGCAGTGGGGATGATCTGATATGATGATTCGAAAAATTATGATTCTGGTTCTGGCGGCGGTTTTGTTCGCCGGAGGTATAGGAGTGGTGAGCGGTCAAACGATTGAGTCCATTACGATTAGTGGAATTACTGCGCCGGTTGCCGGTGCCACACCGGTTACGACTGTTTCCGTTTCGGGCACAGGAGTAGACTCATCTGCCACAGTTAACTGGGAGCCATCGGATAGTGTTTTCAAACCAGGTATTGTATACACTGCCACCATAACCATGAGCAATAGTTCCGGGTATAATTTTTCAGACTCAACCACCGTCTCAGTTAATGGTGCTGAGCAGTCAAGTAAAACTATTAAGGATAATGTTATGCAGGTTAAGTACACCTTTGGTTCTACAGCGACTATTGACATATCTGCTGTCAATCTAACGGGAATTATTACTCCTGCTGCTGGTGAAAACCCGGTAACGACTGCATCTGTATCCGGTACAGGCGTTGAATCATCTGCCACAGTTAGATGGGAGCCATCGGATAGTGTTTTCAAACCAGACACTAAATACACTGCCACCATAGTTGTAAATAATATAACGGGTTATATCTTCACAAAATCGACGACAGTTAAAATTAATGAAGCTACGATAGACCAAAAAAACATAACCTCCTCTAATGATGTTTTGACTATTACTCACTCCTTTCCTCAAACTGCACCTGTCACAAAAATAACTTCAGTCACCATTGATGATATCGACACTCCAAAAACAGAGGAGAAGCCTGACCTGTCTGCATCAGCATTATCAGGTCCATCTGGAGGGGGGGTTGGCACACCTGAGGTATCA
>CAZAWD010000020.1:0-10722 GCA_964488725.1 uncultured Methanomicrobiales archaeon
ATTATGACATAGATATTGTACCCTTTAACGGTGAGGAATATTATGGGGCGGGCGGGGAGATTGAATATCTAACGTATCTGGAAAAAAATCAGGAGCGTCCCGTCCTTGTTATAAATATTGATTCTCCCTGTCACATCGGCTCTGAGATTGCAGTTTCTTTTTATAATTTCGCGGATGATATAAAACAGACCGCGAATAGAATAATAGCGCTTAGTCCAAAAGTAGTGTCCGGCTCAGAATGGTATGCGGGGGATCATGCGGTATTTGCGTTTAGAGGAACTCCCTGTATTGTTCTTACCTCTTCTGATTTGTTCAGCGGAGGATTAAATCATACGCATACTATGGATGACACTCTTGAAACCGTTGATATCAGTTTAGTTGAATATGCTGTGGAATTCATTGTAAGTTTTCTATCTGCGATGCCGCACAAAGAACAAATATAACTAAAAAAATATTGAATCCTGATTATTGAAAAAAAATATTTAGTTCTTTTTCTTCAGCAGGGCAGAAACTGCTTCTGCTGCAAGAGAGAACACTTCTTCCTGATTAAACCGCTCAGAGCTGATAACCAGATCATACGGTGCGCAGTCAGCGATATTAATCTGGTAGTATGTCATGTATCGCTCGGCTTCACATTTCTCCCGCTCAATGGTCAGCCGGCATGCATCTTCGGCGGTCAGGCTCTCGCGGTCGGCAATCCGTATTGCGCGGCACTCAGGGGAGGCAATAAGAAGAATTTTCAGCTCCGCGTTCGTAACCATCCAGCCGGTGAGTCTCCCCTCCAGAATAATATTATCTGAGGTTTCTCCGATCTCCTTCTGCCTCTGGTCAATTTCCTTATCGATTGCAGGATCTTCTTTTGCCAGCCGCCCGAATGATGCCAGATCCATCCCGCGTTTTTTTGCCGCCGCGCGAAAAACTTCGCCGGCAGAAACATAACGGTATCCGAATTTGTCAGCCAGAGCATGGCCGAGTGTTGTTGTTCCTGATCCCGGCGAACCGCTGATGGTGATACGCACCTTACATTCCTCCGATGTTTAATGCTTTACGGATAATCTGCGACATGCAAAGGGAACAGAGCATGTACCAGAGAATCCACAATGGGAAGAATCCAAGATAAACATCAAAGTATGAAGACAGTCCTGCAAACGGGATTACAATTGCATTGGACAGATTTGCCGTTGCAACGGAGATCGTTTCATGGGGAATATTTTCAATCAGCCAGAAAAAGATGGGGACTGTCAGGACCAGAATGTATGCCATCGGTTTGAACTGCTGCTGACTCATCTGCATCTGTTCTGCCATCATTGCCTGTTGGCGCGCCTGCATTTTCTTAATCAGTTTTTCATCGCCCAGACGCTGTGCTTCACGGAACTTCAGATTGAAATCTTTCATCTTCTCCTGCACATCTGCCATACCTTCATAATCCATCGTATATTTCTGAATAAGTGATGAATAGAAACCGGTAATGGTTGCCAGAATTAAAACAAGGGCAAAGAAAGGAAGGCCCAGTGCCACGAACGGCCCGATGACAATATCAACAATACCTGCGATAACCTGACGTGCCCATTCCCAGCCGTAAAGAAGCATCATGCCGAAGACAACGGCAAGAGCAACATACATTCCGTATTTTTTGCTGAATTCAGCGCGGTTCATTGAAGTTACCTCAGCGTGGCAACAAGTGCATCAACCGCTTTGTCCACGAGGAAGTCTGCATTGGTTATAATTTTAACCGTACAGCCGGTGAGCATTGAGTATGCTGCTGCAAACGCGCGGTTCATCTCCTGATGTTCGGCAATCGAACGTGCTCCTTCCACATCACGTATCCGTGACTCATCAGAGAGACGGCGAACAAGAATCTGGTCGTTGTCCGTCTCAACAAGAACGATTACATCCGGCATAATTGCTGAAATTACCCATTCAGGAAGTCCGGCAAGATACCCGTTCGGCGTTTTAACGGATGCATGCGTATCAATGATTACGTTCCCGTCAATTGCGGCTATTTTTTCAGCGGCGAGTTTTTGCAGACGTTTCTGTGCCACCCGGTCCAGTTTTCGCATCTGGTCGCGGTCAGTAACCAATCCCTCTGCCTGCGCGACATCAAACATAAAACTTCCAAAGTTGAGATTCTGGTATTTTATGCCTTCTTCCGTTATTTCATATGCTGCGTTGATAACAGTTGTTTTTCCAACTCCGGGGACTCCGGTGATAATTACTTTTTTACCTGCCATTTTTGTCTTCTCCTCTGGAAAGATAGTATCTTTAGGTTGGGTGTATTCAGTTATAAATATGGCGACAATGCATGTTACGGGTACATAACATTATACTCGGTCACCAGATTAGAGCCGTACATTTTTGTATTTTTTAAATTCAGCCGTATCATTTCATTTTCCGAACCGATCCGCATCCCTCCGACCAGAGATGGGGTGTCACTTCCGCCGACAATAAACGGCATCTGAATCAAACGGATTTCATCAACTAACCGGGCGTGAAGCATATGCCAGTTCAGAGTCGGTCCTCCTTCGATGATGAGTTTTCTCACCATGTATTTTTCATACAAAATATTCATCAGTCGGGCAAACTCAACTTTTTCTTCACCGGCTATTACCACGTCCACCCCCATCCGGCGGAACATATCACAACGTTCATCCGGCGCTTTTGTGGAAACTGCCAGAATTGTCTTTGCAGTTTTTGTATCAAAGACATTGGATTCCGGAGGGAGATCAGCCAGCGCATTTGGAATAACACGCAGAGGATTTTTTCCGCTGACCATCCTCACCGTCAGAAATGAATTATCGATACGGATAGTAGACGACCCTACCATAATTGCATCATATGCGGCGCGTGTTTCATGCAGAAGAATTTCAGCTTCATGAGACATGTGCTTCATGAGTATTTTACTGGAAATACCTTTTCCAAGAGTGAGTTTTCCATCCACCGTGATCTCTGATATCATCAGAATGTACGGCCGCTTTGAAATATTGGTATTCATGTTATTCCCTCTGATTACTTATACCTTGAAGATGTATACTATTTGGTATTCTACATCAAATAGCCTCCTCTTCCCATGAACATCACATCCCTTCGCCACAAACTAACCGGGTGGCTTGACCCGTTTGTTGCATTAATTGCAAAAACCGGAATGACGCCGAACCAGATAACTCTCCTGTCGCTTTTCTTCGGACTTAGCGCCGCGGTCTGTTACTTCTGCTCTGAATTTCTGCTCGGCAGTATCCTGCTGTTCCTATCCGGCGTATTCGATCTGATGGATGGTTCAGTTGCCCGATTGACCAATAAGAAAAGTGAGTTCGGTGCCATTGTCGACTGGATTGTGGATAAGTATGTGGACGGTATTGTTCTGCTTGCAATCGGCCTGTCTGCCGTTCCGGCGTATCTGAGTTCTGCCGGAATTTCACCGGTAGTGTACATGGGTGTCGCCGGCGCGGCGGTTATCGGATCTATCATGAACACTTTCATAAAACCGGTGACCTATGCTGAAATCGGATATACCTGCAAAGAAGATGGCAAGATTTCAGATCCGCTCGAAGGTGTCGGATTCTTCGGCCGGCCTGAAACGATGATCGTTCTCGTTATCGGCGGAGTGATTGGCTACATCTGGATTGCCGTGTGTATCATTGCGGTCTGCACAAATCTTTCTGCTCTTCAGCGGATCATCTACCTCTGGAGAAAACACGGCGGCTATAAAAAAGAGTGAAATTATCTAAACGCTGCGTCAACCGCTGATTTGCCGTAGACGTATGCCGGCATACCGGAAAGCATGAAGGCAACACGAAGCGCCTCCTCCATCTCGGCAACAGTTACACCCAGATTTTTCGCTCCCTGAATCTGTGCATGCAGGGCATGGTCATCGCGCATTGCGGCTGCGATTGCAATTGCAATCAGCTTTTTTTCTTTGCGGGTCAGATTTCCATCTGCCCAGATGTAGTTGTCAAGTTTCAACACCGCATCATGCATAGCAGGGTCCGAGTCAGCAAGATTTTTGAAAAACACCGGAACATGCCCGATATTTTTTTCAAGCTGGCTGTGTACTCCGGGAAACCCGCCGCCGTTGTGCGATGATACATCACAGGTTCCTCCTGACAGGGTTGTTCCGCCTTCTTTTGACGGGATACATGGTTCTGGTTTATTTGGGATCATTCGTATCAGTATTTTTATTCCCGCCTGAGCATATAATAGTGAAGATTGAAGCACTTATTCAAACCCACATTATTTAATAGCGTGCAGACTAACATACAACGTAAATGACGAAGACAGTAGCAGCAATTTTTGGCAGCAATATTATCGGCGGCAACACCGACAAACTCCTCACTGAAGCAATTCGCGGTGTGGAAGATGCCGGGTGTTCGGTTGAACGGATAAATGCCGCTCATCTAAGCACCGGGCCCTGCCTTCAAACCTTTGGATGTATGATAGAACCCCGTTGTGCCATTGAGGACGGGATGGACAAATATTATTCGATTCTTAAACGGGCTGATGGAATTATCATCGCCACGCCGGTCATGACCTATGGGATACCGGGTGCTTTAAAATCGTTCATGGACCGCTGTCAGCCGTTTTATATGGCGAAATATTATCGTAAACAGTCGTTTATATCTAAAGAGCACGCGGCTATCCGCCGGATGCTTTTTATCTGTATTGGTGGTATGGACACGGATGATATTTTCATCGGACCAAAACTAACGGCAAAGGCATTTTCAGCTATCATCGATGCGAAATATTCCGATGAACTGCTGCAGAAAGATATGGACCATATTATTAATATAGAAAATCGTCCGGAAGTTCTCAAGGCCGCGTATGAAAAAGGGTTCGCTCTCGGAAAAAGAATTGTCGATGCCCGAAGCTGACGCGAATTTAAACTCTTTAATTCGTGCCGGACTCATGGCAGAAGCAGATGCGGCGTATGCTGATTTTTCTGCCGGGTTATTACCCGGCACAAAAAATATTTTAGGGGTGCGGTTACCGGTACTTCGCCGGATGGCAAAACAAATTGCAAAAGGAAACTGGCAGGATTATCTACCTTCCGCCTCCGATTCCTCGTTTGAAGAGATTATGCTTCAGGGCCTTGTTATCGGCTATGCCGACTCACCGCCCGACATCATCTGCTCTGCTCTATCCTCATTCGTTTCAAAGATCGACAACTGGTCGGTCTGTGACAGCACTGCCTCCGGCCTGAAAATTGCCAGGCGTTATCCGTTGGAGTTCCGGGTGTTTGTAGAGCAGTGTCTTTTCTCCGGTAAAGAATTTCAAGCGCGGTTCGGCATTGTCATCATGCTGAATCATTATCTTACTCCCGCATTTATTGATCAGGTACTTGCGTCACTTGTCACCGTCCCGGCCCCCGGTTACTACTGTAAAATGGCAATGGCATGGGCTGTATCTTGTTGTTATCTAAAATTCCCTGAAAAAACAGAAACATATTTGGGTTCCTGTCATCTTGATGACTGGACATTTAACAAATCTATCCAGAAAATCAGAGAGTTATCCGGTATCAGTGCAGCAGATAAAGAACGGATGATTGCGTGGAAGCGTCCGGTTAGCCGCGCATTCGTTCGTCATAGGTTCTAAGAGCCCGTACTAAGTCTATATAACGAAATTCCGGCCAAGTCGGAACACAGAAACAGACTGCTGCTTCATTGCCGTTTGCAAGCCAGGGAAGAAAATTTGATGTCCTCTTATCGTTTGCTGTTCTAAGAATCAGATCCACCGGCGGCATACTCGTCGTTGGATACATATGTGACGTAACGCATGCCGGCGTAATGTCAGCTGGTTTTAAATTGCCCTGTCGGACCGCTGTAACAATTCTTTTTGCGGTCTCAACAATTTCGTTTCGCCCGCCGTATGCGAGGGCAAAGTGCACATAATAATCCCGATGATCTTTTGTTGCTTCTTCTACCGCTTCAATTTTTTCCAGCAACTGCGGCGCAATGAGTGCTCTGTCGCCAATAACAGTTACATTTATTTTATTATCATAAATCCGCCGGTCAGTCAGCATCTCGGTGAACTTATCAATAAAAAGTTCAAGGAGTCCGTTTTTTTCCTCTTCACTCCGCTTGAAATTTTCCGTTGAAAAAGCATAGAAGGTTACATGGCGGATATTCAGTGTTTTTGCCCATTCAAGAACCCTCAATGTAGTATCAGCTCCCGCCCGGTGTCCCAGTTCAACACTCATACCATGTTGTTTTGCATATCTCCGGTTCCCATCCTGAATAATTGCAACATGATTCGGGACATGTGTCAGATGCCGGAAAATATGGTTTGCATATACATCTTCAGCAATTTTTCGTGGATTCATCATTGCGGAATCACTTCCACAATCATGCCGTTATTTGGATACCGCTCGATGATTTTTCGGTCAGTGCCAAATTTGCGCGGAATTTTTCGCATCTGCTGCCAGTCAAGTTCAATGGTTCCATCCTCCATCTCCTCATAGTAGCTCCCTGGTTTCATGAGTGAGAGAATCATCTCAAGATCGTTTCCCGGATTCATGGAACCATACATGACGGTTCCGTCATCGGTTATCATATCAAACGGCCGTGCAGAGTTTCGTGCAATCCGTTTGAGCCGTTCGCGCAGCTGCACGGAATCTTTGAAAGTTGAAGTGCAGTAATGCACCTTTGGATGGCCGTTTATCTCGCCTGCCCATTTCGTTGAACCTTTAATCGCGTTGCAGAGCGGATTTTCCGGTTCGAGTTTACGTTCCCGCATCGCATTTGCACAGGCGTCACCCCATTCCAGCTGATTGATGTTAAAAAAATCAACCGCATCCAGTAGTGGGAAAAAATGGCGGAGACCCGGCAGTGACGGCACCTCGATTCCCACATCAAAACCCATCCGTTTTGCCGAGGCAATTGCCGCCGGATACGCTGAGTTCATAATGTCCGGCCACACTTCATGCGGCGGGTGCATCCGGATTTCATCCACACACGGCACAAGAGCTGCCAGATCTTCATCTGTTGGCGCGCGGCCGGTATAGAGATGAATCTGATGGCCGGGTCCGAAATGATTTTTCAGTGCCGTGCAGAACTCAACCACCCGCTCAATTTCCATAAGCGGTTCGCCGCCGGTTACACCGGTTCCCAGCGCGTCCATCATCTCGCCTTCAGCAATGGCCTCAGCCGGTGTTGTTACCTTCTGATCATTTGCATAGATAACATCAACGTCTTTTCGCTCCTCAGACAGGGGACAATACCAGCAGGTGCGTTCACACCTGCCGGTAATGAACAGAACAAGCTTCGCTCCCTGATAGCAGAGCTTACACCCTTCCGAAAGGTTTTTTGGAATTTTTTCCTTTGCCATACGGAGTTTATGCCATCTGGTTCATACGGTCAAGAGCGGCTTCACGCCCCAGAGCTTCAAGGAACCATCCAAGCCGCGGTCCGCGGTCTGCACCGAGGAATGCGCGGTATATTGCAGTGAACAGCTCTTTTCCGGTGATGCCGTTTGCGGTTGCCGCATCATAAATTGCATTATGCAAAACATCGGCCGTCCATTCACCGTCAGCAATTACTTTTGCGTACGCAGCAACTGCTGCCTTGATGTTTTCCGGTTCGGCTGCGGCAACTTCCGGCAGCGTGTCAGCTACTGCGAATTTTACATCTTCAGGTGCATAGCGTTCCAGCCAGAGACGTGCACGGTTTGCCTGGTCAAGGACTGCGTGTTCATCAACGATTTCATATCCGCTGCGGCGGAGAATATCAAAGAGACCGTCATCGGACCGTGCAATCTGAACAACCGTCACCATGTGGCGGAAGGGAATTGTTGTCTGGGCGGAGGAGATCTTTGAAAGTTCCAGCTCGCGCGAGTCTCCGGCTTTTGCTGCACGGTCATACTCGTCGATTAAGCGAAGCAGACCCATACCCGGATCGAATGCAATCGTCTTGTCCGGTTTTGTCTTTGCAATCATGTAGCGGAGGACCTCCGGCGGAACAATGTCGAGCATATCGCGAATCGTCAGGACAACCCCTTTAGATGAGTGCATCTCGCCTTTTCCTTTCAGGCTGATCCACTCATAGGTTACCGGAACCGGCGCGGTGTATCCGTAAATTTCTTTAGAGATTATTTTGCCGGTATCATATGACCCTCCGGGCGATGCATGGTCTTTTCCGAATGGTTCAACGGTTACGCCGTGAACCGACCAGCGCATCGGCCAGTCAACACGCCAGACCAGTTTGCCTTCTCCCTTTGAATAGTCGGAGACATCTTCATGACCGCAGGGACATTTATAGGTGACTGTGTGGTTTTTGGCATCATGCGCAAGAATCTGTGCGCGGGAAATCTGACCGCATGCTTTACAGATAGGGTAATACGGAGTCCACCCCTCTTCGAGTTTACGGCCGGACACGCGTTCCAGAATCTCTTTAATCTCTTCAGCATGAATCAGTGCCTGTGCAATCTGCCCAGTAAACATTCCCGAGCGGTATGCTTCACTTGTGCGGATAATCCGCGGATGAATGTCCAGCTCTTCAATTGCGGAAAGGAACGGTTCAAGGAAATGTTCGGCATAGCTTTTGTGTTTCCCGCACGGGCAGGGAATGTCACACACCGGCCATCCGATGTATTTCTGGTATTCGTCGGAGAGGAATGGGTAGACTTTTCTGAGCGGGTCAAAGTCATCGGCGATATAGACCAGCTCAGCTTTTTTCCCACTGGAAAGAAGTGCTTTGTAGATCATATCGCCGGTCATGACTTCCCGCATGTTTCCAAGGTGTATAGGTCCCGACGGCGTAATGCCGGTTGCTACAAGCTGTGCGACATCGCCTGAGACCTGAGCCGCCTTTGCGTCAGCCCAGTGTATTTTTTCATGTATTTTTTCTTCCATGGAATAAATCACCAAAGATGAATATGGTTATAGATATGTGTTCTCTATTATGATAATACCTGATGATTGAAAATAGAGTTGGGGTTTGATTTTTCAGCGCCGGCGCAGGAAAAGTGCCGCGCACGCAAGGCCTGCCAGAACCGATGTGACGCCAACAGGAGTTGCGGCAGGTGCCGGGGAGGTGAGTATTGTTATACGTCCGGCGGGCTTTGCGTATTCACTGCCGATCGCGCCGCCCAGAATGTCATTGAGATAGATGTAGAGCACATCACTTCCAATTATGCCGGTGGTATTTCCGGTATAGTATTTGGCGAAGGGGAAGTAGGCATCGCCGCCGCTTGCCAGAAAATCGACGGTTGCAATTGAATACATTTTTTCCGGATCAAAGGGTTTGTCGTTGATGGAGCTGATGGAAACCCGGTGAACTTCACCGGAGATGAATGGTTTTGTGGTGTCAATGGTATAGGTGATTCCGGACACCTGCGGAAATCCGCCGCTTTCATTTGGACATGAACCGGTGTTTTCTTCCAGCGCCTGAAGAATCACACTTCCTTTTACATTGATTACGGCAAGCAGATTGTTAAACGGCGCGACCAGTACGAGGTCGTATCGGGTGATGTTTCCTGCTTCAATTGTCGTGCGGATTCCGCCGCCGTTTATGATGGCGGCATCAGGGGTATATCCTTCTTTTTCTGCAACGGCACGGAGTGCATCAGCATAAAAATCACCTAAGTTTGTTTCAGTGTCTCTCACCCCGGGCTTTCTGCTTCCATCCAGCACAAATTCACTGTGGCCGGCAACTTCATGGTAGGCTTCACGGGTCTGGTTGATATATTTGTTTACAATATGTTCGATGGTTGTATTTGTCGCGGGGCTTTCTGTAATGAGTGCGGCGGTTATATTTTTGCCGGGCGAAACGGTGACAACACCGACTGCTTTGAGGTATGAGCCGGTGCTTACTATAAGGGTGTTGTTTATCAGTTCGCCGTTTGTAAGGGCGGTGTGGCTGTGGCCGTCAACGATGATGTCGATTCCGTCAACATTTTTGGCGACGTCGATTGAGCGGTCCGGTTCGTCCCAGTCGTTTGTGCCGAGATGAGAGATGCAGATAATCAGATTGCAGCCTTCGGCTTTTAGTGCGGCAACCTGTTTGCCGGCAACAGTATAGAGTTCGTCTCCTTCGGAGAAGGTTACGTTCAGATTTTCTGCGTTTGTGGTGGTGGTCATCGTTTTTGGTGTTGCAAGACCGAAGATACCGATTGTATAATCTCCGCGTTTGACAATCATGTGTTCCTGAAAGACCGGCGTGGTGGTATTCTTATAAAATATATTTGCAGCAAGCAGGGGGAACTTCATCTCGTTTGAGCGGTTGATGAGTTCATCCAGACCATAATCAAAATCATGGTTTCCGGCGGTCATGGCGGTGTAGCCGATGGCGTTCATAATTTCAACCACTGATGAGCCGTTATACCGTATGGCTTCAGGCGTTCCGTGCAGGGCATCGCCGGCGTCGAGTATGATAACAGATGAGTGGTTATTTCGCAGGCTGTCGATGATAGCAGCAGTTCCTGCATATCCGATATTTTCATGGAACCTGCCGTGGGCGTCATTGGTATGAACGATTACGAGCGACCCGGTATCAGTAGCGGCTGCCGGAACTGCCAGTATTGTCAGAATCAGCAGGAGTGCAATGATCCCGGAAATATGTTTCATATACATATGATTGGCGAGTGGGAAACTTAAATTAGTTGGGTGACGAAGTAATTGGTATGGCATTAATTACTGATGAGATCAAGGAAAAGATTACCAAGGCCGGGATTTGTCATCTTGCAACGGCTTCAAAGTCCGGCGTTCCAAACGCTGCGCCGATGGGAGCAATTCTG
>CAZAWD010000021.1:0-4855 GCA_964488725.1 uncultured Methanomicrobiales archaeon
GCTGCGGGCTTCATCGAAGGCCTGCCGGCGCTCGTCGCCGCCGAGGTAGCGGGTCCGCAGTATCCGTTCTATCCAGACGTCTACCGGGACACTTTCATATTTTTCAAAGGCAAACAGCAAGACGCAGTCGGCAACTTTGGGCCCGACGCCGGGAAGGCCGGTCAGTATTTTTTTTGCATCCGGGTAGGGTGCATTGCGGATGGTGTCTGCCCATCCGGGATTTTCATAGGCAAATCCGGCGGCGGCACAGATATATGCGTCGCGGTATCCGACTTTGCAGGTGCGTATACTGCCGGCCTCTTCGGCGGCAAGCGCTGCGGCGGTCGGGAAGGAGTAAAAGGTCATGGCGTCGCAGGTGAGCGGACGACCGAATTTTTCCGCGATGTTTTCAATACGCATTCTGATGCCGGGTATATTGGCACAGGTCGCGCAGATATATGAAATGAGGCATTCAAACGGCGGCTGCCGGTGGATTCTCAGGCCGCGGCATGAGGTGACGGCCGCGTGGATGAGCGGGTCGGCATCAATCGAGGATAGGATATCGTCAAGGGGGATATCCAGCGCAAAGTACCGGATAATTTCTTCTTCGGTTGCGCCGTCGTAGATGAGGGTATTTTCTTTTTGTGCAATTTTCCAGACGGTATCGTGTACGGGCGCATACCAGAACCCGTTTATTTTTTTCCAGCGAAACGACTGGCCGCAGGATACGGAAAGGTCAAGCCTGAACGGGGTGTCGGGACAAAAACGGTGCATGCGAAAAAAAAGAATTATTCTTTGAGCATTAAAATGCCAAGCAGAACTGCTCCTGCACCAATGAGGGCGAGCACGAGTCCGATTCCGCCTTTAATGAATTCGAGAAACTGCGGGAAGAAGAACCAGATTCCGGCAATGCCGACAACAAGGAGAATAATTCCAACGATTAATGTAATCAGACCTGTTTTATCCATATACCATTATATTCTGCGTTGTACCTTATATGTATTTTGAAGCCTGATGTTTTCGCCTCCTAATCACAATAGTTTATCACAGTGCAGAACCAATATATAACGCAAGAGGAAAACAGCACTTGGGATATATCGAAAATAAAAATCAGGATGTTGCCGAGGACGGCAGCATTATCCGGGTAAAACTACCGAGTAAACGGGAGAAAGAACAGTTCGCTCAGGCGGAGCTGATGCTTGGTTCCAACCATATCAGAGTCCGCTGTTCCGACGGCGTGACACGCCTCGGACGAATTAAAGGAAAGATAAAAAAACGGGTCTGGATCCGCGAAGGAGATATCCTTATTGTCATTCCATGGGATTTCCAGGACGACAAGTGCGATATTGTGTATCGGTATACTACTCCGCAGGTCGACTGGCTGCGTTCCCATAAATATCTTTAATTTTATTTTTAATTATGACACAAGCTCCATCTTTTGAAACGATTGTGCATTCTCACGGACATACCTGTCCGGGCATTGCACTTGGCTATAAGATTGCGGTCGTTGCGGCCGCGTGGTCGGGCGCTGAGGAAAATATCCACGTCTATTCCACTACAACCCGGTGTCCGCTGGATGCACTGAAGACGACGTTTAATCTGCGTATTCACCCCGAGCGGCTGACGGTTGAGAGCGGAAACGGGCTGCATTTTGTTTTGAGTAAACCGGACGGTTCAAAGCTCATTATTGATGAGGTGCCGGGAAGCAAAGTGAAAAGCGAAGAGGGCGACATGCTTCGTGCAAAGGTGAATAATAAAACAGCATCTCCTGAGGAGACAGCGCGTTTTGATGCTATTCAGGCCGAGCTTCTTTTGCAGATGAAAAACACGCCCAACGAAAAACTCTTCACAGTCCGTGAAGAAAAATAATTTCTTTTTTACCCCAGAAACACTGCCAGAAGAGGAAGGGTTACGACACACAGCAGTGTTGAGATGAACACTCCCTGCGCTGCAATATCAGGGCGGGCCTGATGCTCTTCGGCCAGCATGACCGTGTTTACCGCAGCCGGCATACCCGCGGTTACCACGACGATTCCAAGAATCAGGTGATCTGAAATCAGCGGGGAAAATATCAGATACGTCAGAGCCGGGACTGCCAGCAGGCGAATGGCGGCGGCGAAATACTGGCGGATGTTGGTAAATATTGCCCGCGTGTTCAGGCTTGCCAGAAACCCGCCGGTTACAATTAAGGAAAGCGGAGTGGTTACGCCACTGAGCAGTTCCATGGCGCCGGCTATCGGGTCGGGAATCGTAAATGACGTAATGAAGAACAGTATGCCGATGAATGTCGAGATAAACGCCGCGTTCAATACTATTTTCGGGCTGAATTTCATGGTTCCTTTTTCTCCGCTGCCTGAGCGAAGGAGCCATATGCCGACCGAGTAGGTCAGCAGAGTAAACGGAATATTAAATATCGCTGCGTAGAAGACGGCCGTGTTTCCATACAGCATTGAAAGGATGGGAAATCCCATGAACATTGAGTTGGAAAACATGGTCATGAACCTGAACACGCCGAACTCTTCGCGTTTTGCGCGGAGGATATACGGCGCTATCCAGCAGACGGCAAAGGCCAGCAGATAATATCCCGCTGCGGCCAGAATCAGGGTTGCGCCGTTTTGCATCATCGCTTCGTTGAAAGGAATCTGCATGGAGTAGACTATCATTACCGGTATACATATGTTGAGAAGGAACCGCGAGAGTGCGGATACCGCGTTCGCGTTTAGAATCCCTTTTCTCCGGCAGAAGAATCCAACGCCGACGAGGAGGAATAATATTAGTATCTGGTTCAGGGCAACGAAGTAGTCCATAATGAAGAATATACATTTGCCGGAGGTGCGTAGTTAAAGTATCGATACGACCAACGTATACAATATCTATGGACGATATTATTGAACAGGGGTTTGACCGTCTTTGTGCCTGTGTGGGCATGATTCAGACTGAACAGCACGCGGCAGCAGGTGCTGTGTGCCATGAGCGTGAGTTGTTGCTTGTTAAAATGATGAAAGCTGTTTCTCCGATTGCGGCGGAAATCGGCCAGGTGTTTTTGCAGAAAGCCAAGCAGGACCCGAAAGGAGAATTATACGATCAGCGGTTTTATCCGGATAAAATGATTATTCTCGGTAAATCCGCTGAGCCGGTTTCGTTTCGCCCGGATGATGCGAAGAAAAAAGTTGATCAGCAGTTTTGTGTGTTGTCTGAGAAGGGCGAGCTGTTTGAACTGATGCTGTCTACTGACGGGTTTATTGTTGATACGTATGCGTCTGCTTTGTCGCCGGCTGATGCTCTTGAGTTTTACGGCTATGATATATTATATATGCTGTATTCTGCTATGCGTGAATATGCGCTTGCCCAGGAGGATGTGCTTGATGCGTTGAATCTTACTCTTGGCTATATTCAAAATAAATAATACCAATGGAGTTACTCAAAGAGCTTCCCGCCCTTGGGCGTGATCTTGGTCCGGGCCTTATTCTGATAGGTCTTACTTCTCTTGCGTCTATTGTCGTTGGATGTATCTACGGCGAGTGGGATACTCTGCCGTGGATGGCTCTTGCTACGGTGTCTCTTTGCGGGATCGGGCTGGTTTTTCGCTGTCTGCCGAAAAGTTCACATAAACCGCGTATCAGTACGTCTATTGCAGCGACAGCTCTTATCTGGGTAATTGTAGGTATTTGCGGGTCGTTTCCGTTTTTGTATACGGGGATGCCGTTTTTAGATGCGGCGTTTGAATCGATGTCGGCGTGGACCGGGACGGGGTTTAGTGTTGTTGCTGATATTGAATCATGGCCCCATACGCTTTTGTTCTGGCGGTCGTTTATGCAGTGGATCGGCGGACTTGGAATTGTTGCGTTTACGTTGACGATTGCAACCCGCAGCGGTCTTATTACCCGCGGGCTGTATCGCTCGGAGGGGCGCAGCGAGGCGTTTATGCCGAGTGTTATTGCTACGGCGTTTCAGATGTGGAAGATTTATGCGGTGCTGACGGCCGCGGCGGTTGTTGCGATTCTTTTTACGGGGGTGGGGTTGTGGGATGCGGTAAATCTTGCGCTCTGCGGGATTGCGACCGGCGGTATGACGATTTATGCGGCGGGAATTTCACATTTTCAGAATTTTGCACTTGAGATGGTGATGATTCCGATTATGATTGCGGGCGCTGTTCCGTTTCGTCTGTATTATCTGACGTATGTGAATAAATCACTGCGTGATTTTTTTCATGACCGGGTGCTCCAGCTGATGGCGGCTATTTTTCTGTTTGTGAGTGCGGTTCTTGTTCTGGACCTTACTGTTTTTAGCGGGTTTAGTCTTGAACAGGCGGTGCGTGAAAGTTTGTTTATGGCGGGCACGGCTGTTTCTTCGACGGGGTTCCAAAATGTTTCGTTTGCCGGGTGGGGAATTTCACCGATGCTGTTTCTTGCGGTGTTTATGCTGATGGGTGGTGCGCAGGGGAGTACGTCGGGCGGGATTAAGGTTGAACGTATTCAGATTATGTTTGAGGCGCTTGGATGGTGGTTTAAAAAAGCTATTCATAGTCCGCGGGCGGTTATTATGATGAATCATAATGGGTTGGCGGTTAAGCGGTCCGATGCGGATTATCTTATTGCAAAGTCGCTGCTTTTGGTTTTATGTTATGTTCTGCTGGTTATTTTCACGTTTATTGTGCTTTTGCACGATCCTTATTTTTCTTCAAATATTACGGGGACGTTTTTTGATATATGCAGTTGTGTGGGAAATAATGGTGCGAGTACTGGTATGTTCGGACCGGATATGCCGGATTATTCCAAGGTGATTATTTTTGTGGTGATGTGGGTGTCCCGTCTGGAGATTATTCCGGCGATGATTCTTATCTGGGGGGTGTTTCGGGGGTTTGGGTGGGAACCGG
>CAZAWD010000021.1:4865-8833 GCA_964488725.1 uncultured Methanomicrobiales archaeon
TGGGGCCCCCGCCTGGTCCCCACCCCGGCGCTCCTCTTCCTCGGGGGGGCGGCCCGGGGGTGTGGGTGGGAACCGGTGCTGCGCCGGCGCTGATTTCAGTTTCTTCTTTTTCTTTTTCGTCTGAGCGTTCGAGCAGTTTTTCGGCGAGTTCTTCAAATATTGCGCGGCGTTCGAGGCCGGCCAGCAGGTCGGCGGGCAGGGCGCTTATTCCAAATCGTGCGCCGGTGAATGCCCCGCAGATCATGGTGATAGTGTCGGCGTTTCCTCCGCAGGATGCAGCGGCGGCCAGCAGGTCGGCGGGGGCGTAGCAGCGTTTGCAGAGAAACATGGCAAGGGGCAGGGTGTGGTAGGCAGATGATGAGTTGCCGATGACGGATGCTGCGTTTTCGATTGCCATGCCGGCTTGTTCGAAGCGGTATGCGTTTTTCAGGCGGACGGCTAGTTCAGGGTCCATGTTTTCTGCGGCGGTGTCGAGGGCGGTGAAGGCGGCGGCGGTGTCGCTTGTTTCAAGCAGCGTGTTAAGGAGGAGGGCAAAGCCGAGGGTTGCGGCGTGTGAGGCGGGGTGGGTGTGGGTGATGCTGCATGCTGCTATGAGTTCTTCTGCCATTTTGCGGCGGTTGTGGTAGCGAAGGGCAAAGGGGACGGCAAGTGCCATGCAGCCTGCGCTGTCGGAGTGGATGCCTGAGGTGAGGAGGTTTTTGGAGGTCTCCATTTTTTTGCATGCGGCAAAGGTTGCGCCGTCGGGGTAGCGGAATTTATGGAGGGTGTGGGTGCGGAGGAGTTCTTTTGCGTATTCGCTGCGGTCGAAGGTTTCTGCGTTGAGGATTCGGGCGGCGATGAGGAGGATCTGGCCGTCGTCGGTGTACTGGCCCGGCATGAGGTCATGGTTGGGGTGGCCGTGGTAGGCACGTCTGAATGTAAGCGGCTGGCGGGTGGCGTCCCGTTTTATTGGTGCTGTTTCGCCTGGCATTCCCAGAGCGTCGCCCAGTATGGCTCCGAGGATGCATCCTTTGTATTTGTTGAGCATAGTCAGTTAATGTATGGGGGCCGGGTAAATTAATGGTTGCGCTAATCTATATTCTATGAAGGACAATAGATTAGGTTATGAATTGGTATGGGCAGTCAGGAGCGTTTTCTATTGATCCGGCAGCGGGTGCTGCCCGGGTGCGTGATCAGCAGCGGGGCCGGAAGGGAGGTTTTTCTCTTTGCGATTGGCATGAACCGGCGGAGGCGGGGGTTGTTTCGTCCCGAAAGGAGTATATTGCAGCGGTTCGCCGGGTTGCGGTGATGATGGCAGAGGAGGGGGTTGCTCTGGCGCTGGGGGCAAAAGATGTGCAGATGCTGCAGATGGTTCGTATGCTTGATGAGATGGATGAGGTGATTAATCTGTTGACGGAGCGGTTGTCGGAGTGGTATCAGTCAACGACGCCGGGGTCGTCGCGGAAGTATACGCGGACGAATTCCAAAAAGATTCTTGAGAAGCTTGCGCGTTCGTCGAATTCTTCGATGCGGTCGATTGCCCGTGAGATTTTGTCGATGGCGTCGCTTAGGACGGGGTTGATGAAGGAGGTGTCGCGGGAGGCGGACGGGGTGATTCCAAATATGAGTGCGCTGGTTGGCGGGCTGGTTGCGGCCCGGCTGGTGTCGCGGGCCGGGGGGCTTGAGGCGATTGCGAAGCTTCCGGGTTCGTCTATTCAGGTTCTTGGCGCTGAGTCGGCTTTGTTTTCGCATATTAAGGGAGGGGCGTCTTCGCCGAAGCATGGTCTGATTTTTCAGCATCGCCGGGTGCATAATGCGCCGGCGGAGTGTCGCGGGAAGGTTGCCCGCGCTCTTGCAGCGAAGCTGGCGATTGCGGGGCGTCTGGATTGTTATCGCGGTGAGCTGGTGCCGGAGTTTGTCGCGGACGCGAATTGCCGGGTTGACCGGTTGATGATGAAGGCAGGAGGGCCGGGGGTATGATTGAAATTGACGGGACGCTGGTTTCCAGAGGGGAAGGCGGGGTGTATGGGGAGCGGATGATCGGGGGGTGCCGGGTGTGGGATCCGTATCGGAGTAAGTTTGCGGCGTTGTGGTATCTTGATACGTCTGTTTCTCTTGGTTCGGATGAGGTTGTGCTCTATCTCGGAGCGGCGAACGGGACGACGGTTTCGCATGTTGCAGATTATGCGGAGTGTGTGTATGCGGTTGAGTTTGCGCCCCGGCCGATGCAGGATTTGCTGGCGGTTGCGGCCCGCCGTGAGAATATTGTGCCGATTTTTGGTGATGCGACGCGGCCGGCTGAGTATGCGGGGCTGCTTGAGCCGGCGGATCTGGTGTATCAGGATGTTGCCCAGCCGAATCAGGCGTCGATTGCTATCCGGCATTTGCCGTTTTTGAAGCGGGGGGGACGGTTGATTCTGATGCTGAAGACGCGAAGTGTTGATATACGCAGGTCGCCGGAGGAGGTGTTTTCTGCGGCGTGCGCGGAGCTTGAGCGGGCGGGGGTTGAGGTGGTGAAGAGTGTGTGGCTGATGCCGTATCATATTGATCATGCGGCGATTGTGTGCCGGAAGAAGTAACCGTTGAAGGGGTATTTGGGTTTCTATTTATCCTATGAGCGCCTAATATGAATATAGTATGAAATTTTTCAAATATGACATTAACAAATATAATCCAAAAATGATGATGGCGGTTCCCGGCGTCATTTTTGTGGTTGCTCTTGTTATTGTTCTCATTACGTTTGCGTTTACGGGTATGCCGGTGACTCCCGGTATTGATTTTGCCGGCGGTACTGCGGTTACGCTGCATACTTCTGATTCGAAGGAGGCAGTGGTGTCGTATTTTGCAGGCTATGATCTGAAATCAATTGATGAGGGTGTCAGCGGCGGGTATTATCTTAAGTTCGGGCCGATGAGTAACGAAGAGATGATTACGTTTAATGATTATATTCTGGCGAAGTATCCTGATGCGGGTATTGATCAGATAGGTGCGAATTTCGGGTCGACGCTTCAGTCCCAGGCGCTTCTTGCTATTCTGTTTGCGTTTATCGGTATGGCGGTTGTTGTCTTTATTGCGTTTAGAAAGCTTATTCCTGCACTGACGGTTGTTGCTGCGGGGGTGGCTGATATTACGATTACGGCGGCGATGATGAATATTTTCCATATTGAGTTGTCGCTTGCGACGACGGCGGCACTGCTGATGCTTATCGGGTATTCGGTTGATAGTAATATTTTGCTGACGACGAAGGTGCTTAAGCGGCAGGGTCAGCTGGATGAGAAGATGGCAGGTGCGTTTCATACGGGATTTATTATGACGACGACGACGTTTGCGGCGATTTTAGCGATGTTTGTTGTTGCTTTGATTGGTCAGGTTCCGACGCTGTATAATATTGGTGCGGTTTTGCTGATCGGTCTTGTTTGTGATCTGGTGTTTACGTGGGCGTTTAATGCAGGGGCGCTGCGGTTGTATCTTGAGCGGACGGATCCGCGTTCGGTGCGGCCGGCAGTTCCAAAGCAGCCGAAGAATGCGAAGGGGGCGAAGATATGAAGAAGCCGGCGATGCCACGTAAGGAGAAGAAGGAGTATCATGGATGGTCGGCGGTTATTCGTGATCCGCGGGTGATTCTGGTTGCGGTTCTTGTTGTTCTTTCGCTGTGTGCTATCTTTATTCCGTTTACGGACCGGGGGGATTCGCCGACGAATCTTCAGTTTGGTCTTGATCTCGAAGGAGGGTCGTGGATTCAGCTGGAGTTCCAGGCGGAGGTTGTGACTGTTGAGGAGCCGGCTGATATTTATGCGGTTGCGAATAATTTGTCGGAGCTTCTGGATTGTACGGTGGTTCCTGTTTCGGTGAATCAGGTGGAGATTGATAAGAAACTTACCGAGACGGAGATTAAGGATGCGGTTTCCAAGGTTGGTGCGGTGTATGTGGGTACGGCGTCGGGGGTGGGGAGTTCGACGGCGGATTCGGTTAAGCGGATTCTTGAGTCG
>CAZAWD010000021.1:8843-10525 GCA_964488725.1 uncultured Methanomicrobiales archaeon
TTAATAGTCTGGGGACGAATGATGTGAAGGTGAATGTGCTGACGGGTATGAATGGGGTTGCGCAGTATGTGCGGGTTGAGATGGCAGGGGTTGATATGCAGGAGGCGCAGGAGATTGTGGGGAAGCAGGGTCTGTTTGAGATACGAATCCAGACGGTGGGGAATGAGACGGAGCATGTTTTGTATGGGGATTCGGTAATTTCGGTTCAGCCGCCGTCGAAGACGACGTCGGGGGTGTGGGGTGTGGGGTTCAGTCTGGATAATGCGGGAGCGAAGGCGTTCCAGCAGGCGTGTATTAATACGGGGGCGACGACGAGTCCGTCGGCGCATAATATTAATATGTATCTGGATGGGGCGCTTGTGTATAGTGCGCCGCTTTCGAGTGATCTGGCGTATTCGATTTCGAAGAATCCGGTGAATTCACTTTCCGCGTCAACGGGGACGGGGGATGAGGGGAAGCAGAAGGCTCAGGAGCTTGAGGTGCATCTGCGTGCAGGCGCACTGCCGGTTGAGGTGCAGATTGCAGGGTCGGGGTCGACGTCGGCGGTTCTTGGGGATTACTTTAAGGTGATTTGTATTATTGCGGCGATTGCGGCTCTTGCGGCGGTTGCGGTGATGGTGTATGTGAGGTATAGGGTTCCGCTGATTGTTCTGCCGATGATTCTGACGAATATTTCGGAGATTGTGATTCTGCTGGGGATTGCGGTGTTTATTCAGCAGTTGGATCTGGCGGCGATTGCGGCGCTTATTGCGGTGCTGGGGACGGGGATTGATCAGCTGGTGATTATTACGGATGAGGTTATTCATGAGGGACGGGTGCCGTCGCAGGCGTTGTATATGAAGCGGCTGAAACGTGCGCTGATTATTATTATGACGTCGGCGGCGACGGTGATTATTGCGATGTTCCCGTTGGTGATTATGGATTTGTCGACGCTGAAGGGTTTTGCGATTATTAATATTCTCGGTATTCTTATCGGGGTGTTGATTACGCGGCCGGCGTATGGTAAGATTGTGATGGAGATTCTGGCGAAGACCAAATAATTTTTTGTAATTGTTCGCCCCCGTGGTTGGGGGGCGAATATGAGATATTTATTTGATTATTCACTTTTTATGTATAGAGTGCAATCAACTTTTATAATACGGGCTCATCCAACGAAAAGAAATTGATTGGAGATGCCTATGATACAAAAAGATGATAGTCTGCGAAAGACAAACTATTAAGATACCATGCAGGCGATAGAGATATCTGATGGGGTATATACGAAAATACTCTCTCGCCGGGTTGGCTGTGAACCCATATCAGAAACGATCGATTCGGAGCTGCGACCTATCGATGACGAATACCGGGATGTTGATAAGATTGTTAAAGACTGCAATGAAGCAATAAAAAATACAAAGAAGTTTCACCATATTGATGAGGTTCTGCGTTGATGTATGATATCATCTGCTCGGATTTTACCCCGGCGGAGGATGCGGCTCAAATATCCTTACAGAAAAATTGAGACACTGCCTTTGCAAAGAATTCACTCTTGGACACCCCGCCAGGAATCCGCATACTATTTCTGCACCGTGAACTGATATGCGACAGATACACTTCATCACGAATCATACCGCAGCCGCCTCCGCACTGAATAAAATCATGTCCGCCTCCCAGTTGCCCTTATCGGTGATGGCGCAAAGAGC
>CAZAWD010000022.1:0-10347 GCA_964488725.1 uncultured Methanomicrobiales archaeon
CTCAACGGTTACCTGTGCGCTGGATTTCGGAGCGGATATTGCAAAAGAGAAAGGTATTACCCGCAGCTCCGCCGGGTTTGCCGCGCTGAAAGATACGCTTGCGGGTTCTATTGTGGTTATTGGCAACGCTCCGTCGGCTCTTCTTTTGATTTGTTCGTTTATTGATGAAGGCATTGTTCCTGCGCTGGTTATTGGCACACCGGTCGGATTTGTAAACGCTGCCGAGTCGAAAGAAATCCTGCGGACGAAGGCTGTGCCGGCAGTATCCAATGTCGGAACCCGCGGCGGCACGCCGGTAGCAGTGGCATCACTCAATGAGATTATCACT
The DNA here is from genome assembly GCA_964488725.1 of uncultured Methanomicrobiales archaeon. Lineage (GTDB taxonomy): Archaea > Halobacteriota > Methanomicrobia > Methanomicrobiales > Methanocorpusculaceae > Methanocorpusculum. The sequence goes on from CAZAWD010000022.1 coordinate 329, forward strand.
ATCTACGCTGAATAATATATATGATTGATCCTGTCAGTGGTTTTGTGTATCCTGATAGCTGGGTTGAACGCTGTTTTGATAAACACGGGCGTCATCTGGCAGAGACAGGCTTTGGCGTGTTGACTGCTACGGGTACGGTTCTTCGCCGGGGATTTACGACGGGGTCAACGGCGGCAGCAGCGGCGTATGCGGCGACGGCGTCTCTTGCCGGTGCAAATATAACTAAGTCACCGGTGGTACTCCCGTGCGGGATTTTGGCAAAAATTCCGGCACACGGGTATCGGGGTGTTGGAACAGCACGTAAGTATGCCGGCGATTATCCGTCTGATAGTACTGCCGGGATTCTTATCTGTGCGGCAGCGGAACCGGCAGATGATATACATATCGAGGCCGGATACGGTATAGGCCGGTTTGTCCGGGATACCCCCCGGTACCGAAATGGGGCGGCCGCGATTTCACCGCCGGCGTTCCGTGAAATTAGTGCGGCGGTCGCGGCAGGGTGCAAAGCGGCCGGACTTTCAGGGGCGAATGTTCTGCTTACGATTCCGTCCGGTAAAAAAATCGGTGCAACCACTCTTCACCCGAAGATAGGTGTTGAAGGCGGGATATCTGTTGTTGGAACGACCGGTTTTGTTGAGCCGTGGGATGATCATTTATGCGCGACGATAGAAGAGCGTATTGCAAAATCCGATAAAGTTGTTATTACGACCGGCAGGACAGGGTTGAGATATTCGCGCATGCTGTTTCCGTCTCATGAAGCAATTCTTTCGGGTTCTAAGATTTCTGTGGCACTCAACGCGGCACAGCACTGCCAAAGTGTGGTGGTGTGCGGGCTGCCGGGCCTGATTCTCAGGTATTTTAATCCTGATGCGGCGGTGTCGCGCGGGTTTGCAACGGTAGAAGAACTCATGGCATCCCCAACCGGGAAATTTGCACTAAATGAGGAGCTTGCACGGATTAAAACACAATATCCAACCATCAGGGTTGTTATAATTTCCCGCGAGGGACAGGTAATGGGAGACAGTCTATGAAAATCGTCGGGGTAGGATGCGGGGAGGGGATGCTGACGATTGACGGGATGTATGCGGTTCGTGCGGCAAAAGAGATATACGGTTCGGCCCGTGCAATTGAACTGGTGCGGGCGTTTATAGCGCCAGACTGCCGTACGGAAATAATTACTGATTACCGGGCGCTTCACTCGCTTCCAAAAGAGGCTGTTGTGCTTTCCACGGGTGATCCGCTTCTTGCGGGTCTGGGGTATCTGCCGGGAGAGGTAATTTCCGGGATTTCGTCACTACAGACAGCGTGTGCCCGTCTGCGGGTTCCGTGGACGAATATAGCAGTGGTAAACGCTCATGGAAAAGACCATGCGGCCGCCATTTGTCGTGCGGCAAAAGATATTGATTCGGGGCATGTGGTTTTTATTATTGCTGATCCGGTGTTTCCGGTTCCAGAACTCGCGGCCGCACTGCCCGCTGAAACTAAGATTGCCATCTGTGCCAATCTCGGGTATCCTTCGGAAAAAATAACGGCCGGGACGGGAAGTAATCCGCCGGTCGCAACGGAAAAACTGTTTTGTATTCTTATTGGGTATTGACGGCCTGCCGGACATTATTCAGGAGAAGGTCGGCAAGATACGGGTCAGCGCCAATGGGTTCGGCATATATCAGCGCAACGGTCCGGCCGCTGTTCAGCGTAAACGAGCCGCGGGTCATGCCATCAGGAAGGCCGAGAATTTCGGGGATGTCGTGCAGAACATGCACACCTTTTGCCAGAAATAACGGGAAGACAACCAGCATGTCAATATCTGCATTCTTCATTGCGGTTAATGCGGATGCAATGTCGGGCTCGTTAAACTCCATAAAACAGGTTTGAATCAGATATTCATCGCAACGCCCGGAGGCCATTGCCGCAACCTCTTCGATAAGCTCACTGTTATATGCAAGCCGGCTGCCGTGACCAATAACAAGAAGGCCGTGTTGTGTCATATGCCAACTATATTCTACTTACGGTAATATCAAATTTGTTTTATACGGCCGGCAACAGAACCGTCATCGCTCAATGCCGCAGCCGCAACAGATTCTGCTGAACCTGTATTACTGCCGCCGGCACAAGGTAGGGGATATATTCAGGCGTCATGCACGCCCCCATCAGAATATTTTGTGCGGGCGTGCGGCCGACGCCGTATACATCCGCTTTTTTCTGCCGGACGCGTTCAAGAAACTCTTGTGGCGTTTCATTCTGCCAGCCGGCGGTAACTGCCCGTCCCACTTCCCAGAGTACATGAGCATCCGAGCCGCCGGTCATTGCAAGAGAATGACTGCGGGCATACTCTTCCGCGCGGAAATTCTGTTTTGCAGAAAGGCCGCTGCATATAACTTCCAGCCCGTCGAGCTCGTTGGCAGTTTGCGGCGGCGTCAGACCCGCTGCAATCCCTTTCATTACTCCGCGCACACTTACCCCGTAGCCGTATGGATGTGCCGCAACTACAAACCCGCCCGCATCCTGCGCTTCACGGATAATATCTTCGCTTCGTTTGGAAAGCGCCATGTGCGGGCATTTTCCCAGATACTCTTTTACATCCCGCTCATAATACCAGACCAGATCACGAAACGATGAAAAAAATACCAGCAGATGCGGCCCTTCGGCGGCCGAAACCTCAAGTGCCGGAACAACCGACGAACAAAATTCCTGTGCGGTCCGCACCCCGGAAATACAGTTATGATCCGTCACCGCCACGCCCATATGCGCTTTTTCCACATACTTCGCCACCGTCTTTGCGGATGAGAGCCCGTCCGATGAGGATGTATGCACGTGCATATCAAACGCCTTATGTTCGATGGTTTGTGAAAACGGTGAATGAAAAACCGATTGTGGCATACAGATATCATTTCTTTATAGGGGTTGAAGAAATAAAACCTTTTACCTAAAGATGTGAAAGCATTACATATTGTAACACAAACACACCATTATGTTAATATAGCTTTACATACAATATTCCTATATGCAACCGCAGACAAAGAAACAAAAGTTCAGGCACGAACTCAAATATTTCCTGAACATGGCCGACTACCTGACTATAAAAAGCCGGCTTAGCCCGGTTTCATCCTTCGACGAACATGCCGGCGGTAACGGCAAATACCGGATACGCAGTCTTTACTTTGAGACTCCCGATGACAAGGCCTTAACCGAAAAACTCTACGGAATTATAGAACGTGAAAAATTCCGTATCCGCTTTTACAATGGCGACAGTTCCTTTATCCGGATGGAAAAGAAACTGAAAATCAACACGCTCACCAGCAAGATTTCATGCCCCGTAACCAAGGAGGAGGCAGAGAAAATCATCCGCGGCGATATTGAATGGATGCGTGATTCGGGTCGTGCTCTCCTTCTTGAACTGTATGCGAAGATGAAGTATGAACAGCTCAGACCGCGCACCATTGTAGACTACGACCGGGAGTGTTTTGTGTATGCGCCGGGCAACGTCCGGGTAACACTGGATACCGGCATCTCAACCGGCGTGCTTGCAACGGATATGTTTAATCCCGCTACCCCCACCATTCATACCTCTGCTTCCCCGACGATTATCATGGAAGTAAAATATGACAACTATCTTCCATCCCTGATTCGCTGTATGGTTCAGATGCCGAACAGAAGAGTTACTGCATTCTCTAATATGCCGTTGCACGGGTCTTCGGGTGAGCAAAATGGCAACAATTACCTTTAACGACATTCTCTCATCAGACTTTCTGACCTCGGTGGGTGACTTCTCGCTTACTGATATGGTCATCGCCATTGGTCTTTCCTTTGTTCTTGGTCTGTTCATTTTGTTCGTATATAAGAAGAGTTTCTCCGGCGTGATGTATTCATCCGGATTCGGTATCTCACTTGTTGCCATGGCAATGATAACTGCTATGATTATTCTTGCCATCGGGTCCAACATCATTCTCTCTCTTGGTATGGTTGGTGCGCTGTCTATTGTCCGGTTCCGTTCGGCGGTGAAAGACCCCATGGACATAGCTTATCTGTTCTGGGCAATATCTGTGGGAATTGTTCTTGGTGCCGGATTAATTCCGCTGGCCGTTTTCGGGTCACTTTGTATCGGGATTATCTTATACATCTTCTCGACGAAAAAACCAAAAGACAAACCCTACATTCTTATTGTTGACTGTGCGGATGATGAAACCGAGAAGAGTGTCGATGCTGTGCTGAAACAGATGGTGAAAAAACATCTGCTCCGGTCAAAGACTATGTCAGAATCAGGGATGGAGCTGACCATTGAAGTGCGGCTGCCGGATATGGAAAGCAAATTTGTGAATAAAATTTCAGGACTTACCGGTGTTTCCCGTGCGGTTCTGGTCAGCTACAACGGAGAATACATGACATAACTATGAAGAGATACATCTATGCAGGAGCTCTGCTCCTCACACTTATGTTAGCTGTTACAGCCGCCGGATGCGTGAACATAACGACCGGGACCGTAATTGTCCTGTCAGATCCGGGTGTCACGGTTGACGGAAGCCCGGTTTCCGAAAGCACCCGTGCTGCGGTGTATGCCGGTGCGGATATTGTCTATTATGAAGATGGGCAGGACAGTTCGTATGGACAAGGAACAGATGCTGATGCGCATTCAAAGGAAGAAGCCGCAAGACACACGGTGATTACGATTACTGAACCGGGAACCTACCGGGTAAGCGGAACACTTTCAGCCGGCCAGATTGTAGTTGATCTGGGATATTATGCGGAAATTGATACCCATGCCGCGGTCGAAATTATTCTGGACGGTGTCAATATCACCTGCGGCGTTGCACCGGCTATTCTGTTTAAAAATGTCTATGAAACGGAAAGCACGACTGCTGCGGGTGCGGTTCTGACCATTGCCGACGGGTCGGTGAATTATATAAACGGTTCATACGTTGCCCGCATCTATGAGGAAAATAGTAATGAGACGCTCTATAAGTATGATGGCGCAATTTCAAGCGAGGTCACCCTGCTGATTCAGGGAGAGGCTTCCGGTACCGGTATACTAACCGTGAACGGAGAGCTGGAAGGAATTTCAACGAAGATGCATCTGACGATAAACGGCGGGAATCTGTATGTGTATGCGGATGATGATGCAGTGAATGCAAATGAAGACGGCGTGAGTGTGGTTACAATGAACGGCGGATATCTCTATGCCAAAGGAAATCTGGGTCGCGAAGGCGACGGCGTGGATTCCAACGGCGACATTATACTTACCGGCGGGATGATTGCTGCATACGGCGGCGGATCGGATACCGAAGGCGGTCTTGATCCGGACGGGGTGATTTTGATTTCCGGCGGGTCGTTTGTTTCGTTTGGAACCGGGACGGTAAGTTCTGAATCAACACAGCCGTATATGAAACTGCAGTTTGCAGGTATGCAACAGGCGGGTTCAAAGATTCTGATTACCACAACGTCGGGCGTGGAGGTTATGCAGTATACGACCGGGATGACCTATTCAGCGGTCGCACTGACAGCTGATATGTTTGAGTTCGGCGAATCGTATTATGTGTATGTTGATGGCGTGCGGCAGGTGTATACCGGTGTTGCCGCCGGAACCGGTATGGGTATGCAGCAGGGAGGCGGCGGGGTGCCCGATGACGGCGGCACTATGATAAAGGGGGACCGGCCTGATATGGGTCAGATGCCTGATATGCAGAATATGACGGTGCCTGATATGCAGAATATGACACGGCCTGATATGCAGAATATGACGGTGCCTGATATGGGTCAGATGACCGGAGGATTTGGCGGGGGATTTGGATCCGGCGGGACGCAGACGACCTCGGTTGATGCAACCGCAGTATTTACCCTGACCGCAGCCTCGCAGATGTTCAGCGGAGTGACGAATGAAGGGTAACGGGATTTGAGCCGGCGGCTCTAAAACACCTGCTCTTTTTTCTTGTTTAAAAATATGGCAGAGATTATTTCATCCCCCGCCGTAAAAGAGCAAACCCTCCACACATCCCTGCAATCACCACAACCGTTAAAAATCCGGGTGACTGTGCGGAAGATGAATACAGCGTATACTCTCCGAAAATTTCTGGATGAATAATCTGTGTCAACTGTTCGATAGTCTCCGGGATACGCGGGCCGCCGCGGTCAATAAGATCCGCATTCATAATATAAACCTGATTATTCTTAACCGCGCTCAGCGTTTTTAGACGCGGATCGGTGTAAAAGAAATTCTTAAGAATGGCAGTTGCGCCTTCGCCCATACCCATCCCGCTGTCAACAATAATAATGTCGGGGTCGATTGTCATAAACTTTTCAATCGTTACAATCTCCCATCCCGAGACAAAAGCCGCGGCATTTGTGCCCCCGGCGGCGGCAATCATCTCGTCTTCAAACGTTGAACTCCCTGAAACCCAGAGGGGATCTGCCCACATGCAGTGAATAACCGTCGGCTTACTGCCGTCCGGTATGGCAGATAGTTTATCTGTAACTGCGGTAATTCGGCGTTCCATATCTGATATCAGTGATTCTGCATTGGATTCCTGTCCAATAGCCTTGCCGACAAGACGGATGTCCTGAATTGAACCGGCAAGAGAATCAGCATTCAGCGTAAGAACGGTATACCCCAGCTGTTTTAGATACTCCACCGTTTCCAGGCCGTTTCCGTAATATGCCAGAATCAGATCAGGATGCAGTGCCACCACCTTCTCAATATTCACTGTTGAATACCCGCCGATGATCGTCCGGTTCTTCGCCTCTTCAGGATATGTGCAATATTCGGTCACGCCTATAACCCGCTCACCCGCTCCGAGCGCAAACAGAATCTCTGTATTCGTCGGAGCAAGAGAGATGATTCGTTCCGGTCTTACGTTGAGTGTCACCGAGGAACCGTAATCATCTGTTACCGTCACCGGTTCCCACTCATCAGTCAGATCATCGGAAGATGTGTTGGCAACCGGTGTCACCTCTTTCTTTTCGGGTACTTCCCCGCCACTGATGGCAAACGCAGATTTTCCCGGAAGAACCGGATAGGCCTGCCCTGCGAGGGCGGCAACTGCCCGTGCGGTCATCGCGGTCGGATTGTCGGTCAGTGTTTGTGTATATCTGAATGAGCCATCCTCTTTCTGGAGCGAAAGCAGATAATCAACCGGGCTCTTTCCTTCTGTATTCCGCACTGTTGACGGATCAATACCTGCAGCACAGAATGCCTGAATGACCCATGCCGTTGATGCGAGATTGCTCGACGAGTAATATCCGTAGTTATACCCGCCGGTGGGTTCCTGTGCCTTGCGAAGATACTGAATCGCCTTTTGCACATGGGAATCACTAACCGGCACGCCCGCGGCAATCATGGCCATGAGCGATGCCGCGGTGTTATCCGAATCTGCCGGATCGTTATACTCTTTACCGTATGAGCCGAACCCGCCGCTGTCCAGTTGCTGATTCATCAGCCATTCAACAGAACGCGTCGCATCCTCACCGGCCGCTGTCAGTGCGAAGATGGTCCAGTAGGTGGTGTACACATACTGCCCTCCGCGGCCGTCATCCCCTATCTTACTCTTCAGCGCGGAAACAGCATCATATCCGGCGTATGTGTGCGGGTCGCCGCTGCACGCAGCAACATATGTAATCCACTTGGCAATCTCGCCGGTGCCGTCACTCTTACTGTCGGCATTGGCCAGATATTCAAGAACCGTAGTATTGCCCTGCACCCATCTGCCGGTGAGCGGATTCTCACCTGTGGCTGCAATGGCGTTCACTGCAAACCACGTGGAGCTGATAGTGCTGACATGGGGGTTTGATTCAATAAATCCGGCATCATCAGGGTTCTGGTGTGATGCAAGATAGTCGAGCCCGTTCTGAACCGCGGTATCAACCGTAGCAGAGGCCGCCGCGGCACCGGTCAGAAGACAGAAGATAAGCAGGATCAGAGATATCAGGGAGATAAAACGTTGTGATGTCATGATTCTGAAAAAATAAAATGGTTATCGTCTCCGGTTCAGCATGAACACTGCCGCCGCCGCCCCCAAGATAACCGCGGCAAGAGGTGCGGGTGTTTTAGGCGTTGGCGTGGATGACGTTGATATGGTCGGTAGTGGTGTTTCTTTGGTGCTTGCAGCAGGTATTATATTTTCAGTTGGCTCTGTTTTCGGTTCTGCGGTTGGTTCCGTTTTTATCTGCTCAGCAAGCGGGATTATTTTTTCCCTCGTCCACCATAAATACGGCAAATATTGACAGCGCCGTATAGTTCGCCGTCCAGAGATTGTTACCGGCCGAAGAGATCGTGCAGTTCTCCCATACACCGGTGTTGTTCAGGTGGCCGACAAGGAGCTGTTTTCCGGAAGGAACAGTGCATTTGAACGTGAAGTTTCCACTTTCATTAACAGGGATTTCTTTTCGGCTGCTGTCAAGAACAGAGATCTCAAGGATCTGGAACACGTCAGTGGTGCTGATATTGGCCGGCATAGTGAGGTCCGCCCGGTTCCCTTCAATAATCTGTATGTATGCCGCAGATGAGGTGTTGAACACCGCCTCAGGCAGCACGACCTGTGTAAGTACAGCGGTCCGCGTTAATGAAATCTGACCGGCAGTGTCTGCAAGGATTGCGGTCTCTTCAACGACAAACTCATCAGGCGGAAGAATAATTGCACCGGTTCCGGGATTGGTCTGGGGGAGGTTGGTTCCTTCAACAACGAATGCGTATACTGCCTTACTCTCTGATACCGGTTTTGTCATATCTTCACTGAAATACCAGACGACCTCATCACCCACACTCACCGGGCAGTTGTTAGCCATGGCACCGGATGAATAGCCGTTGACCTGATACATCCACCCTTCAGTATCACGTGACGGGGTAAGTCCGTTTATACTCTCAACATAGATGCCTCCCCAGCGTTCGGCGGCAACAATGTTTGCACCGGAAGCGTGGAGAACGCCAAATGCAGTCATTTTATCGATGGTGAAGGTAACTGCGGGCCAGTTTGGATCATTGGTTGTATACTGGAATGAACCGGTTCCGGGATTTACCGGGGTGTAGGTAAGGGAGGGTGCGGATGGCTCTATCGGTGAACTGGTCTGCGTGGTGTCGGCTGCAATGGCATATGCAGAGAATCCGGTTCCCGTTCCGGTAAAGATGTAATCCGTTCCTGCAATCTGGTGAGTGACCGGGGTCAGTGTCACGGAACCGTCATCTTTAATGTTGAGTATCTGCATCTTATCAGCTCCTCCGTGTGCATCAACCCAGCTCTGCGGGAGGGTGAAACTGAACTCAACCTCGCTTATTTTTTCATTGATCGTGCTTTCAACATCAACCATTGCCGCTAAGATATACGTTTTCTGAGCGCTTTGTGCAAATGTTTGCAGAGACTGGTTTTTGGTTTCGTTAATTATCGGTTTCACCGCGGGCAGCGTATCAACGATATCACTGAGATGCACCGAGATGTTAAACGATGCCGAGTCAGGGCCGGATGATGCAGGAACAGCATCTGCCGGCCGGTAATCGGCGACAATGCCGGCAACGAGTCCGGTTATGGTTGTACCGGTTATGGTTTTTTCGCTATAGGTAATGTTGAGGATTGCATTGATCGCGGGAATGATTATTGTGTTTCCGTCAATGACGGTGCCGACGGTATCAACGGATACATTTCCCTCCTCATCTTTTACCGGTGTGACCGTTAAGACCGGGGCTATCTCTTTTTCGGCAATTCCGCCGATCGTGATGTTGACAAGGGCCAGAGCGCTGTTGATATTTTCAGCGTCGCCGGCATTGAAATCATAGGGGCCGTAGCCGAAGGTAAATGTGTCGCCTTTGCGGGCGGCGGTGCTTGCGATGCCGGTCGCGGCAGAGACTCCGTTTTGATAGAATCCCCACCAGTAGGTGCCGGAGATGTTGTTGATGTCGGTCAGGAACGGGCCCCACTCGCTGCCGGTGATGTTGTATGTAAACCCGCAGGTTTTGGATGCGGAATCAAGCGCACCAAGTGCGGTTTCACTGCTGCCGGTCCATTCCCCGCCGCCGGCATAGGGAATGGTGATTGTTTCAT